>JACCRW010000111.1 GCA_013813345.1 Actinomycetota bacterium | reverse complement strand
TCTGGACGCCGCGCGCCTGACCCTCCTCGGGGAGGAACTCCGAATAGGGGAAGCTCGTCCCGACCATCAGCAGCGTGTCGCAATCCGTCATCAGGTCCCAGCTCGCCTTCGTTCCCAGGAGGCCGATCGAGCCGGTGACGAAGGGGAGCTCGTCGGGGACGGCCGCCTTGCCGAGAAGCGCCTTCGCGATCCCGGCGCCGAGGAGCTCGGCGACCTCGATCACCTCGTCGGTGGCGGCGAGCGCGCCTGCACCGACGAGGATCGCCACCTTCTCGCCCGCGTTTAGCACCTCGGCCGCCCGCCGGAGGTCGGCATCCGTCGGCACGACCCGCGGCGGGCTCCAGCCCGCTGAGGAGTGGATTGTGCCGTGCGCCCGCTCGGGCTCGGCCGCGTCCTCGGTCTGGAGCTCGTTCGGGACGATCAGGCAGGTGACGGTGCGCTCCGCGAGCGCGATTCGCAGCGCGCGATCGACCAGGTGGCGCATCTGGCTCGGCTCCACCGCCATGTGGACGTACTCGTGCGCCACGTCCTTGAAGAGGGTCGTCAGGTCGATTTCCTGCTGGTAGCTACCGCCTAGCGCGGCGCGGGCCTGCTGACCGACGATTGCGAGAACGGGCTGGTGGTCGAGTTTCGCGTCGTAGAGGCCGTTCAGGAGGTGGATCGCGCCCGGCCCGGAGGTCGCGAGGCAGACACCGACCTCCCCGGTCCACTTGGCGTGGGCGCAGGCCATGAACGCGGCCATCTCCTCGTGGCGCACCTGGACGAGCTCGAGCGAGTCGGAGGCGCGGTCGAGGGCGCCCATGATCCCGTTGATCCCGTCCCCGGGATAGCCGTAGATCCGGCGCACACCCCAGCCCGAGAGACGTTCGAGGAGGAAGTCAGCGACGTTCTGGGCCATCAGGAGTCCTCTCAGGGGTGTCGTGCGACTGCGTTTCCGCCGGCAGGGAGAGCCTCGCGCCGGTATGTGAGCGTCGTGCTG
This sequence comes from Actinomycetota bacterium, assembly GCA_013813345.1. Classification (GTDB taxonomy): domain Bacteria; phylum Actinomycetota; class Thermoleophilia; order Gaiellales; family Gaiellaceae; genus Gaiellasilicea. Next base: position 5,039 of record JACCRW010000111.1, on the reverse strand, counting down.
GCGGCGTATGAAGATTCCTTATTCCCGGCTCACGGGCGGCGGAACTGCGACCCCGGCGCGAACGCCTCCTCGGGATCGACGAGGAACCACGAGAGGAACTCCGCGTTCGCGTCGAAGCGGTTTCGCTTCTGCACCGCCGTACCGGGCGGGATGCCCTCCAGTCCGCCCGGGCCGAGCTCGACGGTCCCGATCAGCGCGTTCTGGTAGAGGATCCGACCCGTCAACTGGTAGATCAGCTCCGGACCCGGATGCGTGTGCACGCTCGTCTCGCCACCGGGCGGGATGCGGACGAGCAGGAACGAGGCCAGCGGGCGATCCGGAATCGCCTCGAGCGGCTCGCTGCGGAAGATCCTGCGCGCGCCTGGAGGGGTCGCGGCGTCAGCCGGCGCAAGCCTGATCTCCCAGAAGGTCGAAACGCCGCTCGTCGAGCCGTGGCGGTGACGCACGCCCTCCGGCACGACGGCTCCCTCGCCGATCCCGAGCTCGCTGGATTCCTTCTCGACCTCGAGCGCATGGGTTCCCTCGCGCGCGTAAGCGAACGCGAGCTCGTGCGTGTGCTCCAGGTCGTCGCCGTCTGCCAGCCGGTACTCCTCGGCGATCCACGCAAGCGAGCCAGCCGGCACGTCGGCGAGCTGCACCTTCGCGAGCTCGATCACCTCCGCCTCGCCGCCGAGCCCTGCGCCTCCGCCACCGTCGCCGCCGCAACCGGCGAGCGCCGCCACGACGGCGGCGACCGCGGCAACCGCTTCGATCCGCAAAGATCGGCCGACGTGACCCTCGTGCTCGTCACCGGCGGCTGCGGCTTCGTCGGCTCGCATGTCGTCGACGAGCTGGTCGCGGGCGGCGCGGATGTTCGCGTGCTCGATCTCCTCCACCCCCTCTCGCACGAGCGGGCGCCCGAGTACCTGAACCCGGCGGCGGAGTACGTCTTTGGAGACATCCGTGACCCCGAGCTCGTGGCGCAGTGCGTCGACGGCGTTGAGTCCGTCAGCCACCAGGCGGCGATGGTCGGGCTCGGGAGCGACTTCGGCGACGTCGTCGACTACGTCGGGCACAACGATCTCGGCACGGCGACGCTCCTGCGCGAGCTGGCCCGCAGGCCCGCGCCGGCGCGGCTCGTGCTCGCAAGCAGCATGGTGGTGTACGGAGAGGGGCGCTACCGCTGCGAGGAGCACGGCCTCGTCCGGCCCGAGCCGCGCAAGCAGGAGCGGCTCGAGGCCGGTGCCTTCGAGCCGACGTGTTCTCTCTGCAGCCGCTCGCTCGCGCCCGAGGCCGTCCCCGAGGACGCGCGGATCGACCCGCGAAACGTCTATGCCGCGACGAAGGCCCAACAGGAGCAACTGTGCGCGGCCTTTGCGCGCGAGACGGGCGCGGCGGTGACGGCGCTCCGCTACCACAACGTCTACGGCCCGCGGATGCCGCGCGATACGCCCTACGCCGGCGTCGCGAGCATCTTCCGGAGCGCGCTCGAGGGGGGCCGGGCGCCGCAGGTCTTCGAGGACGGACGGCAGCTTCGCGACTTCGTCCACGTCCGGGATGTCGCCGCGGCGAACGTGCTCGCGCTCGGTGCCCCCGCGACCGGGGCGTTCAACGTGGCGAGCGGCGAGCCGCACTCGGTGGGCGACCTGGCGTCCGATCTCGCGGCCGCAATCGGCGGCGCGGCGCCCGAGACGACGGGCGACTACCGCCTGGGCGACGTTCGTCATGTCTTCGCTTCGACCGAGCGGGCGGCGGCGGAGCTCGGCTTTCGCGCGAAGGTCTCGTTCGCCGAGGGCGTGCGCGAGCTCGCGACGGCGCCGCTGCGCTGAGCCAGCCGCGAGCGGGCCTTCCAGGCGAGCGCCCCCGCCAGCGCGAGCGCGGAGCCGCCGTAGACGACGTGTCGCGGCCAGTCCGGGTGGGCGCCGATGCTGATGTGTAGGTAGAGGAACGGCGCCAGGAGCGCGATCGCGGCGCCGGGCAGCAGTACCGCGCCGCGGGCGAGGGGCAAGAGCGCGACGGCGAGGAGCGCGTACCAAGGATAGGTCGGCGAGCTCAGCACCCAGACGAGCGAGAAGAGGAGGAGTGCCCGCTCGGCGAGCGCCCCCGTCGAGCCCGGCGGGCGGAGCACGAACGAGACGGCGACTCCGAGCAGCACGGCCACCGCCGCGACCACGTACGCCGCGGTGAGCGCGGTCGACGGATCGCCGTCGACGAGCCCGAGCAGGTAGAAGCGGTTGCCGGACGTGAAGCCCTCCTCGCGCAGGTAGCCGGGCAGGTAGCCGAGCGCGCTCAGGCCGGCGCCCGCAAAGGGCGCATAGGCGAGCGCGACGGTCAGGACGCCGGCCGCGACCGCGGGAGGAAGATCTCGCCCCCGCCGCAGGAAAGCGGGGGCGAGAACGAGCGCGTAGGGCTTGACCAGAGCCGCCGCGGCAAGGAGGACGCCGGTCACGACCGCGCGTCGCGAGAACGCCGCCGCAAGCGCTGCGAGAACGAGCAGCACCGCGAGCCCTTCCACGTGCCCCGACCCGGCGAGCTCGAAGACGACGAGGGGATGCCAGGCGTAGAGGAGGGCCCAGGCGGGCGGGCGGCGCGCGCGGGCGAGCAGGTAGGCGAGCAGGCCGATCGCGACGAGGTCGAGCAGGACGATCGCGAGCTTCGTCCACGGGATGCTGTCGCCGTGGAGCCGGTAGAGCCCGCCGAAGAGCCCCTGCGCGACCGGCGGGTACGCGGTCTGGACGCCGATCCGGTTCAGGCGCGGATAGATCTCCGCATCGCGCAGGAACGCGAGCTCCGGGTCGCTCGGGGCGTGCCGGTACGGGTTGATCCCGGCCGCCTGCACCCGCCCATCCCAGACGTACCGGTAGACGTCGTTCGAGAGGACGGGCTCGCCCGAGACGAGCGCGAGTCGCAGCGCCGCCGCCACGACCACGACCAGCACGAGCGCCGTTCGGCGCGGCGGACGGCGCCAGACGATCCACGCGACCGCCGCGACGTAGGGCAGGAGCATCGCCGCCGCAACGGCCGCGAGCTCGCCGACCGGCCGGCCGAAGTCTCCCGGCTCGAGCTCGCCGCCGAGCCAGATGGTGCTCGCGAGGCAGGCGGCGCCGAGCGCGGCGAGAACGCCGAGGTCGAGTGCCGCCCCGCTCCTTCGAGGCAGAGCGCTCACGCCTCGCCGGCCTCGACCTTGACCTTGACCTTGTGGTAGCCGCTGGCCCCGTCCGGGTTGATCGGCTCCTTCTTCGACTCCTGCGGGTTGCCGTCGCCGTCGGTCGCGCGGACGATGAGCTCGTGCATGCCTGCGCGCTCGGGAGTCCACTCGCCGCTCCAGAGCGCCCAGGTGAGCTTGGAGGCGTTGTAGTCGAGGTCGACCTCGCGCCAGTTGCGACCGCCGTCGGTGCTCAGCTCGACCCGGTCGATCCCACGATCTCCCGCGAAAGCGACGCCGTTCACCGCGACCGGCCTTCCCACCCGCAGCTTCCGCCGGCCGAGCGGCCGGTCGATCCGAGACATCGTGTGGACCCGCTCGGCCCGCCAGCCCTGGCTCTCGTAGAGGCCCTGCTCCGGCTCGTCGCGCACCTCGACGCGGTCGAGCCACTTGACGCTCATCTCGCCGTAGCCGCCGGGAACGATCAGCCGCGCCGGGTAGCCGTGCCGGTCGGGAAGCGGCTCGCCGTTCATCCGGTAGACGACGAGGGTCGTCTCCTCCATCCCCTTCTCGAGCGTCAGGCCGTGGCCGTAGCCGTCGCTCCCGCGCGCGAAGAGGTGGGTTGCGCCGCTCTCGACACCGACGTTCTCGAGGAGCTGAGCCAGCGGGACGCCGCGCCAGACGGCGTTCGAGATCAGTCCGGCGCCGATCCCGTTCGAGATGCACTCGAGCGTCGTCACCTGCTCGACCGAGGGCATTGCCTCCAGCTCCTCGAACGAGATCGAGCTCTCGTTTTCGACCAGCCCTCGCAGCTCGAGCCGCCAGAGCGAGCGGTCCACGCGCGGATCGACGAAGTTCTTCGTGACCACGTACCAGCGGTCGTTCGGCGTGATCGGGTCGACCTTGGCGGCGCGGGTCTCGAACCCGTCGTAGGGAATCGCGGAGCGGTCGTAGAGCCTCTTCACGAGCCCTCCCGAGGCGAGCGCGAGCGCGCTGCCTGCGAGCCCGAGTACGACCGGGCCTCGGCGCAGCAGCGGGCCGTCGTCCGTGCCCGGCTCGCGCGCAGGTGGCGCAGCGGCGAGGCGATGGAAGAAGGCGAGCGAGCCGGCGACGAGCCCGAGCAGGACGAGCAGGCTGACGGCGGTCACGAGCGCGGCGCGTCCGGGCGGAAGGCCGCGATAGCTCGAGTCGAGCGCCGGATAGAGCACGGCGACCAGCACCAGCCACGTGACGACCGCGCCTGCGACGAGGCCGAGCCACAGCCTGGCGGGCCGGAAGCGCGTGGCCGCGAGTCCGTAGGCGGCCCCGATCGCCGCCCCGATCGGGATCAGGCTGAGGAAGAAGGCGAAGAAGCCGATCTTCTTCCCGGCCACGAAGCCGCCCATCGCGCTGACGAGCTTGAGGAAGGTCTCGACCGGGAGGAAGGGCAGGAAGCGGTCGGAGACGAGCTCGAGCGGGAGCGGCACGCCGAGCGAGCGGAGGAGGAGCGCGGCGACCGCGAAGACGAGCATCGCGACGACGCCTGCAATCGCTCCGGCGAGGGCCGCGCGAAGCCTCACGCCGCCACCTCTGCGAGCGCAGCAAGGGCGGCACGCGTGGCCGGCAGATCGTGCCGCACCGCCGCATCCCGCGCGAGCAGCTCGAGATCCTCGACCTCATCGATGTCGTAGGTCGGCTCGAGGAGCGCCACCCGCAGGCCGAGCGCTCGAGCAGAGCCCACGAGCTCGTTCAGCACGGACGAGGTGCTCATCGCGACCCCTGCCAGCACGTCGTGCCAGCCGCGCATCCCGATCAGGTAGTAGCCGCCGTCGACGACCGGGCCGAGCACGAGCTCGTGCCGGTCGAGGAGCGCAAAGGCCTCGGCGACGACCTCGGCCCGGGTTCGCGAAGACGCGGCTCGGCCGGTCCATCGGCC
>JACCRW010000065.1 GCA_013813345.1 Actinomycetota bacterium | reverse complement strand
GGAATGCCGGCTCGGCCCAGTGGATGTCGTCGAAGACGACGACGACCGGCCGCTCGGCCGCGAAGCTCTCGAGTAGTCGGCGCACGGCCCACGAGATCTCCTCCGGACGGCCAAGCACGTCGTCGAGCCCGATCGCACCAGCGAGGCGCGTCGCTATGAGCTTGCCCTCATCGCTGTCGTCGACGAGCCCGGCGAGCTTCGCCCGCGCCTCGTCGCGCGTCTCGTCGTCATCGATCCCGGCGAGGCTCTTCAGCATGATCGCGAGCGGGAAGTAGGTGATTCCCTCGCCGTAGGGGATGCAGCGGCCTTGGAGAACGGTCGCGCGGCTCTCGACGCGCTCGACGAACTCCTTGGTCAGGCGCGACTTCCCCGCGCCGGCCGGGGCAAGCACGGTGACGACCGCGCAGGTCGCGGTGACCGAAACCCGCTCGAATGCGTCGACAAGAAGGTCGAGCTCCGCCTCGCGCCCGATGATCGGGGAGTTCAGGCGCCTCGCGAGGCCGGGTGCCTCGGCGTCGACTGTGATGAGGCGATAGGCCGGGAGCGGCTCGCTCTTCCCCTTGGCGGCGAGCGGCTCGACGGCCTCGACGGCAACGGCGTCGCGAACGAGCCGGTAGGTCGCCTCCCCGATCAGGACCTCCCCCGGCGGTGCGGCCTGCTCCAGCCGTGCGGCGACATTGACGGTGTCACCGGTCGCGAAGGTGCTACCGCCGGCGATGTCCCCCGCGACGACCTCGCCGGTGTTCACTCCGGTCCGCACTTGGATCCGCACTCCCCAGTCTCGCTCGAACTCGCCGTTCAGGATCACGAGCGCGTCGCGCATCTGGGCGGCCGCGCGCACGGCGCGCAGGGCGTCGTCTTCGTGCAAGACCGGAATTCCGAAGGCGGCCATGATCGCGTCGCCGACGAACTTCTCGAGCGTGCCGCCGTGCCGCTCGATTATGTGCGTCGCCTCGCCGAAGTAGCGCGACATCACCTGCCGCATCGACTCGGGGTCGAGCTGCTCGCCGAGCGCGGTCGAGCCTGTCACGTCGCAGAAGAGCATCGTCACCGTCCGCCGCGAGTCGACGGCCAGCGAGCGAGCGCCCGTGAGTCCCGGCGAGACGGACGGAGCCGGCGAGACGACCGGAGTCGGAGCGGCTACAGCGACGGGCGCTCCGCCGACGGCTGTCCCACATTGCGCGCAGAACTTCGCTCCCGGGACCAGCTCGGCCCCGCAGCCCGTGCACCCCCTCGCGACGGCGGCCCCGCACTGCGCGCAGAAGCGCGCTCCGGCCGCGCTCTCAGCGCCGCAGTGAGGACAGAACGGCATGCCTTCAGTGTACGACGAGGCCGGCGGGGACTCGCGTCCCGCCGGCCCGTCGCGATCTGTCTGGAAGCGCTAGCCGGGGTAACCGGGACGTGCGAAGACGTTCCCCGTCCAGCCGGCGGAGGTCGGGTAGTCGACGGCCTCCTCCTCGTCGAATCCCACCACCCTGAGCACGAGCTTCGACAGGTTCAGGCCGACGAGCAGCGCCGTCTGACCGCTCGGACAGGAGAAGCTCTCGGGCGAAGCCAGGAGGATCGACAACCCGTCACCGCTGTAGACGATCTTTCCGTTCCGGTCGGCCGTCAGCGAGAGCTGGCTGCCGAGGATGCCGACGGGCCCCTCGAACTTCTTCGAATCGGACGGCCAGCCGCCGCCGCCGTTCGCGCAGGCCCAGGCCTGCGTGCCCTCGGCGGAGGGAACGAACTCGGGCGTGCGCGAGACGCCGACCGCGCTGAAGTGCACATAGATCGCGGCCGCCGCGGAGCTCGGCGCCTCGACCGCCGCCGCAAGCACTCGGGCCGACTCGACGGTTGCCGTCTTGCCGCCACCCTTCGTCGCGGTGCCCGCGTCGAAGGTCGAGTCTACCGTTCTGAAGTTCGGAAAACCGGCCCACGCGGCGGTCACACCGATCGCGAGCGCCGCTGCCGCGACCACGGCGAGAATCACCGGTCGTCTCGTTCTGTTCACTCTCTCCACCTCACCCTTCGTGCCTGAGCAATTGTTTCGTCCAGGATCGAGTCTTTCTCGTCAAGAGTCAAGGTAGCCGTAAAATCTTCCCCTTCGAGCGGCGCGAAACTACGCTTATCCGCGCGAGACTCCGGGCCCGATCGGCCCAAGGCGGCCGGCGACGAGGGCGTCGGCGGCGCCGGCGCTGTGGGCATCCTGCGTCACCGCCCCGAGGAAGTCGTCACGCTCGAGCGCGAGCAGCCGGACGGGGGTTCGAGCCGTCACGGTTGCCGTCCGCGGGACGTCGCGGAGCAGCGCGATCTCGCCGAAGCCGTCGCCGGCCTCGAGCTCGACCGGTACGCGTCCCGCATCGGCCGCCACGGTTCCCGCCTCGATGAGGTAGAAGCGAGTCCCTTCCTCGCCGACCCGGACGATAACCTCGCCGGCAGCAGCGGTCTGAGCGACGAGGCGACCGGCGAGCTGCTCGAGGGTCGCGGGCGGGAGCGGCGCGAAGATGGGATGCTGCGCCAGCAGCGCGACGTGACTCGGCTCGACCCGCGCTCCGACGGAGACCACCGCAAGGCCTCTCGAGGAGAGTAGGACGAGGACCGGGAGGAAGAGCCCGGTCGCGATCAGCGCGCCGCGCGTCCCGATCGTCGCGACGAGCAGCGGAGCGAGCAGCGCTCCCGCCCCGATCGAGGCGAGCAGGATGCTCTCGAGCACCCCGAACACGCGCGCGAGCACCTCGTCCGGGACGGCCCGCTGCATCAGCGTCAGCGCGCTGATGTCCGTCAGCGTGTTCCCGATCCCGGAGACGACGAGCAGCGCGAGCACGAAAGCGGGCTCGGTCCAGATCGCAACGAGCGCGAGCGGCGCGCCATAGAGCGCGACGCCGAGGCCGAAATCGAGCGCGAGGCGTCCTCGGACCGCCAGCGTCAGCGCAAGCAGGGCACCGAGCAGCCCGCCGATCCCTACCGCCGAGTTGAGGAAGCCGACACCGGCCTCGCCGAGCTCGAGCAGCTCGAGCGCCGTCACGACGACGAGGACGGCAAAGGCTCCGGCGACGAGGGTCTGAGCGGCATAGAGGCCGACGACGAGCCGGAGGCCGCGATCCGCCGCCAGCGCCCGGAATCCCGCGGCGAGCTCCTGGGTGAACCGGGGCCGGGTCGAGCGCAGAGGCGCGGGCGGCGGCGTTTCGGCGCGGATCCGCGCCACGAGCAGCGCCGACCAGAGGAAGCTCAACCCGTTGACGCCGAAGACGACCTCGGCGCTCGTCACCGCGAGGAGGAGGCCGCCGAGAGCCGGGCCCAGGAAGCTGCCGACGCTCTCGACGGTCGACGAGGCGACGTTCGCCGCGCTCAGCTCCTCCGGGTCCCGCGCCAGCGAGGGCAGCAGAGCGGCCTGCGCGGGGCGGAACGCCGTGCCGACGACGCTTGCGAGACCCGCCGCCGCGTAGACGACCGGCGCCGGGCCCCCCGAGAGGATCGTCAGGGCGGCAACAGCCATCAGCGGAGCCCGGATCAGGTCCGCGGCGATCATCACCCGCTCCCGTGGAAAGCGATCGGCGGCGACCGCGACGATCGGCGCAGCAAGCGCGGAAGGCAGCAGCCGGATCACCGCGACGAGCCCGACCGCCGCCGGCCCGCCCTGCTGATAGGCGTAGACGGCGAGCGCGACCGAGTACGACCAGTTCCCGACGACGGAGCCCATCCAGGCAAGCTGGATCCGGCGAAGGTTCGGGTTGCGGAACGTCGCGGCGAGCGATCCGTACGTCCGGCCGAAGCGTGTCGAGAGCGCCCGCACGAGCGGCACCTTCGCACTCTTCGTTGCGGACTGGAAGAGGGTGAGGGAAGATGGATGTCTTGTTGCGCGTCTAGTGGTCGAGCGCCGGCCAGAGGCGCACGGAACTGAACGACGACGAAGGGAGCGCACCATGTCGGAGAAGGAGCGGAACGTCGAGCGTCACGAGGCGGGCCAGACCGAGGAGCCGACCCAGGATTCGACGGGCGACGACTTCGAGGCCCACCGCAATATCGACCGCAATGTCGAGCGGAACGAGGACGGTGGTCAGCCGAACCGGGATGCCGACGCCGGCCGCAACATCGACTGAGCTACCAACCTGCACGAACCGAAGCCGGGGCGCGGCGACTCCTGCCCCGGCTTCGTGCTGCTCAGGGCCGGGGCGGCGCGAGCACTGCGACGAGCGCGCGCAGGAGCTGAAGTCCCGCCTCGCGTCGCTCCTCCTCGAGACCCTCGAGCGCCGCGGCGAGCTCGGCGACGAGCGCGACATCGACCGCCCCGCCCTCGACGATCGCCTTCGCGCGCCGCGCCCCGCGGAGAAGATCGAGCGCAATCGCGGCTTGACTCGCGAAGAGCCCGAGCAGGTCCATCTCGGCGAGCGTGAACCGCTCGTCCTGCTCGCGGTCGAGCACCTGGAGCACGCCCAGGGCTCGCTCCTCGTGGAGCAGTGGCACCGCCATCAGCGCAGACGGGACGTAGCCCGTGCGCTCCGCGACATCGCGCGCGAACCGCGGATCGTTGCCGAGATCCTCCAGCACGAGCGGCTGCCGCGTCACGAGCACCCAGCCCGCGATCCCGGTGCTCGAGGGAATCCGCGTCCCGATCAGCGCGTCGGAGCTCTGTCCGGCGACCGCCTCGAAGACGAGCTCGTCGGTCTCCTCGTCGTGGAGGAAGATCGAGGCGGCCTGGGCACGGAAGATCGCCTGCGCCGCGGTCACGATCGAGTCGAGGAGCGCGCGGTGCTGCTCCTCGCTGGGGAGGATCCCGGCCGCGACGACGGCACGGAACGGGTCGGTCAGGACGCACCTCCCACGTTGGCCGAGGTCAGGTAGAGAACGCTCTTGACCTGGAACGGGGTGAGCTGCGGATGCTTGGCGAGGACGAGCGCGCAGAGCGCCGAGACATGCGGTGTCGCGAAGCTGTTTCCCGTGCAGCGAAGCGTGCTTCCGCCCGGCCACGCGACGTCGACGTCGACGCCGCGTGCGAAGAACTCGACCGGCGGGGCCGGATTGGCGTAGAGGAGGCGCGGATCGTCCTGGTCGTGGCTCCCGACCGAGATCACGGACGATAACCGCCAGGGATAGCTCTCGACGGGCATGTTGTGCGCGGAGGCGACGAGCACGGTCCGGCCGAAGTAGGCCGAGTCGGCGAGCTCGTGCAGGACCGCTGAGAACTTGCTCTTCGTTGTCGAGAGGCTCATGTTGATCACGTCGAAGCCCTGTTCGACCGCCCAGCGAAGCCCGGAGAGCAGGACGTCGCCGCTGCCCGTGTAGCCCGTGCCGAGCACACGAACGCTGTGCAGGCTGCAATCGGGCGCGAGCGCTCGAAGCACGCCCGCGCACGCCGTCCCGTGCCCGCAGAGGTCGACGCCTTCGTCCTCGACGACCGCATGGCCGTCGCCGTCGGGCACGACCGTGAACGACTGCTGAACGGCCCCGACGAGCGGGTGGTCTCCCTCGATCCCGCTGTCGAGGACGCAGACGCGGACGCCCGCGCCCGTCGAGCCGCCGAACGCCCACTCGGCGTCGACCCGCTCCGGCCACTCGTGCTCGATCGCGATCCGGCCGAGCTCGCCCGACGGCAGGCTCCAGGCGGGGAGGCTCATTCGCGCCCCTCGCCGGCCGAGCGAGGTTTGTGTTGTTTCAACACAAGCTCCCCCGCAAACGCCATCGTTGCGCGCTCGAACAGAGCTTGTGTTGTTCCAACACAAGCTCTCGAGCGGCGCTCGTCGACCGGCCGAGCCGGCTCATTCCTCTCCTGCCAGGCGGAGCGCGGCCGCGGCGTCGGCCAGCGCCCTGCGGGCGCGCTCGTGGTGCGGATCGTGCGTCGCCGCCGCGAGGTTGATCTCGACGAGCCGAGCGGCGGCCCGCGCCGCCGCCTCGGCGAGCGCCACCGCGACCAGCGCCTCGCCTCGGACCGAGGCCGTACAACGAGGCGCGGTGTAAGCAGCGAGCGTGGCCGTGTCGGCGGCAGCCTCGGCGATTGCGAGCGGAACCTCACTCGCGCGCCTCAGGGCCGCGGCGAGATCCGGACGACGCCCACCGCCGGTGGACGCGAGGGCAGCGAGCACCTCCGCGTACGCCTCCGAGTCGGCGAGCGCGAGTGGGGTGACGCGCGCCCGGATCGCCTCCGCCTGAGCGGCCACGCCACCCGACTCGTCCCAATCGGGCGACGTTCGGGCGGCCATCGCGACGAGGCTGCCGGCCATGGCCGTGCACACGGCCGCCGCGGCTCCGGCAGCCGGAACGGGTCCCTTCGCGGCGAGCGCGTCGAGGAACTCGTCGAGCCGAAGACCGAGCAGCCGCTCGGTCCGCTCGTCCTCGGCTACAGGGCGAGACGCCGCTGCAGCTCCACGACCCTTCTCCGGTCGGCCGCGAAGCCGGCGGAGCGGAGGGCCGCCTCGAGATCCTCGATCAGGGCGAGCCGGAAATCGGCGTCCGCGGTCGCGAGCTCCACGATCCGGTCGAGCTCGGCCCGCGCACGCGGTAGCTCGGCCGCCGCCGCGACCCACCCGGCAGGCGCCGGGGGAAGAGCCCGCAGGAGCTCTGCCACGCGCTCTTCTGTGTACTCGGTGATCGGCATCTCAGTACTCAAGACTCGAGAACGACCGCCTTTCTTCCCTCGAGTTCTGCCCGCAGATGGCCGAGGCAGCGGGAGATCCGACTCGCGATCGTCCCGGCGGGAAGCTGGAGCGCCTCGCCGATCGTGCGATAGCTCTCGTCCTGCGCGAAGAATCGATCGAGGATCTCCCGGCAATCACCGGAGAGACGGGTGAGCCCCTCGCGCACGGCCAGCGCTTCGTCGAGGCGATCGAGCTCGCCGCTCGGATCCTCGACCTCGACTTCCGGCTCCTCGCCCTCGTCCCGCCGCCGCCGGCAGGAATCGATGCACAGCCGCCGCGTCATCTGAGCCAACCACGGACGAAAAGCATCGTCGTCGCGGAGAGCGTCGAGGCGCTCGAAAGCGCGCGCGAAGGCATCCTGGAAGATGTCCTCAGCGTCCGGCTCGGGCAGACGGAAGCCCTGAACGGCGATCGCGTAGACGTAGCGCGAATAGCGCTCGACGAGCATCGCCCAGGCGCGCTCGTCGCCGGCCCGGCAGAGCGCCACCAGCTCGCCGTCGCTCGTCTCCCCCACGTCCATTGTCGTAGTGAACCTTTTTCGGATCCGTAGGTCTAGCTTCGCGGAAGCGCGTCGATCCGCTGGATCCACGCCTCGAGCCGGGAAAACGCGCCGTCGAGCCGGAGGTGGTCGCGGAGGATCTCGTGGAAGCGGTGCGGATCGCCGTCCTCCCAGATCACGGCGTACTTGAGAAAGGGAAACGCGGTCACGTCCGCGAGCGAGAGCTCGCCGAAGAGGAAGTCGCGACTGGAGAGTAGATCCTCGAACAGCGGCAGCGAGGCCGTGATCCGGCCGCCGAGCTCCTCCAGCCGCCGCGGGTCGGGTTGCTCCGTCTCCCCCTCCGCGAAGTGCAGGTTCGGGGCGCGCTTCCAGACCCGGTTGAACCAGTCGCAGAAGACGCGGATCTCGGCCCGGCCCGCCGGATCCGTGGGCAGCAGCGGCCGTTCCGGGTAGGTCTGCTCGAGGTACTCGAGGATCGCGGGCGAGTCGGCGAGGACGAAACCGTCGTGCTCGAGCACCGGCACGAGCTCCTGGCCGCTGACGCGCACGATCTCGCTCCGATCGTCGTCGGGGACGTCGATGTATTCGAGCTCGAGCCCTTTGTGCCCGGCAGCGAGCGCGATGCGCTCGACGTTCGTCGAGAACGGGATCCGGTAGACCCGCATCACGTGAGCACCATGATCTCGGCGAGCGGCTTGCGCTCGAGGTCGGGCACGGTAGTCCCCTCCGCGGGGAAGCCGACCGGGATCACGCAGAAAGGCCGTTCGTTCGCCGGGCGGCCGAGCAGCTCGCGGATGAAGCCCATCGGGCTCGGGGTGTGCGTAAGCGCGACGAGACCGGCTTCGTGGAGGCCCGCGAGGAGCAAGCCGACCGCGATCCCGACCGACTCGCGCGCGTAGTAGTGCTTCACCTTCGCCCCGTTCTCGCCCACCCCGTAGACCTGCTCGAGCACGACGATCACGTAGGGCGCATCCTCGAGATGGGACTTGACCGCATCGGTTCCGAGCGGCGCCAGCGCCCGCAGCCATTCCTCCGACATCCGCCCGTCGTAGTTGCGCCGCTCCTCCTCCTCGGCTGCGGCGCGGAGCTGCCGCTTCAGCTCGGGATCGGTGACGACGACGAACGTCCACGGCTGCTGGTGCGCGCCCGAAGGCGCAGTTCCAGCCGCAGCGATCGCATTCTGAACGAGCTCAAGCGGCACGGGCTCGGACGAGAACGTGCGGACGGTCCTGCGCCGGGAGAGCCGCTCCAGGAATCCGCGTGACGCGGCCAGTTGCGCCGTCGGCTCCGGGCGCTCGTAGCGAAGCGGCACGAACGGGTGCTCCACCCGCTCGATCCTAGTCGTCTCCGCCGCCACGGCCGCGCCCGCGTCCTCGTCCCCGACCGGAGCCGGAGTCCTGCTCAGCGGTCGAGCCGGTCGTCGTCGTGGCGCCGGTGGGCGTCCTCGCGCCGGTCGTCGTCGCGGCAACCTCCTTCGTTCGAGTCACGAGAGAGGGTGCCCGCCGGTTGGCCAGGAGTCGGCCAGGCGAGGGCAAAGCCTTGGTAGAGCCTCCTTCAGGAGTTCGATCCGGAGGTGCTCCGGCACCCGGAGCCCTCCCACGATCACTCCTGGCAAACGGTTACTGCTGGTACTCGGGGCAGGCCGGCGCCGAGGCGTCGAACGCCCGCGACGTGTCGTGCCGGACGGCGCGCAGGGCGTCGATGCGGCCGTTGCCGAAGCACTCGTCGTAGCCCGGCAGGCCGATGTCGATCGTTGTGCTCTGGAGATACGACTCGACTTTGGTCGGCGACAGCTTCACGTCGCCATCCGAGCCGAGGGTGCCGAACTGACTGACGATCAGCGCGGCGACGCCCGCCGCGTGCGGCGAGGCCATCGACGTGCCTTGGATGCAACCGTAGGCTCCCGCCGCGAAGGTCGAGAGCACGGTACGCGTGCAATCTCCTGTGGAGCCGTTGCCGCCGGGTGCCGAGACGTCGTTTGGCCCGGATCCGTAGTTCGAGTAGCTGGCCTTCTCACTCTGGCGGCCGAGCGACGAGACCCCGATCACGCCCTGGGTCTCGGCCGGGACGACCTCGCATTGGTTTCCCGCCTCGGGGTGAGCGAGATCCTCGTCCGAGTTGCCGAGAGCCGCAATCGGAGTCACGCCCTGCCCACGCGCGTACTGGATCGCCCGTTCGACGGCCCGACGGAAGCTGCGCTGCACCGGGTCGTCGCTGCACTTGAACTCGGTCGACTGCTGGAACTCGTTGTCGTCGACGAAGAAGCTCATGTTGATCACGTCGAGCTTCTGGTCGCCGGCATAGGTGATCCCGTCGACGACGGTGCTCGCGTAGCAGAAGCCGCTGGCGTCGCAGACCTTGACGGGAACGAGCGTCACGTTCGGAGCGACGCCCACGATCCCGATCCCGTTCGCCTGCGCGCCCACGGTGCCTGCGACGTGGGTGCCGTGGAACTGGTTGTCGGTGCACGGGTCCGGAGTTCCAACGCCCGGCCCGGTCGGCAGGAACGTCACCGAGTTGCGGCCGCGCGAGCAATCCACGTTCGTGCCGGCCGTGTCGACGAAGAAGTCGGGATGACGGCCGTCGATGCCGCTGTCGAGGATGCCGACGTCGACCGAACGCGAGCCCGCTTGGACCTCGTGCGCCTCCGACGCACGGATCTGCATCATGTCCCACTGAAGCGACTCGAGCGGGTCGGCGGTCTGTTCCGCCCCGCCGTCCGGTAGGCCTTGAAGCGCTTGTCGGCTCCGACCGTCTCGACGAGCGGCGAGGAGGACAGGGCGTCGGCGAACGTGCCCACGCTCGACTCGGCGACGACGACGCCGATCTGACGCGAGAGATCGTTCCGCGATCGTGCCGCCCGCGGCGCTCACGGCCGCCTTCACCGCCGTGCTGGTTCCTGACGTCGCGAATCCGTTGCGTCTTGCGTGCCCTTGAGCACGACGAGGTACCGCTCCGAGCCCGCCGCCGAGCTAGAGTCGTTGGCCGCGGCGCCCGCAAGCCCCGCGAACACGACCACGCTGAGGAGGTTGACGACTGCTTTCTGCATCCGGCGCTCTCCTTGTCATCGCCAAGGAGAACGTCCGATCCTTGCCGGGGCAGACGCGGCGTAAACGCGCCTGCCGGGCCGGGCCGTTCGCTACACTGGCGCGCTGCGCGGCCCATTCGTCTAGTGGCCTAGGACACCGCCCTCTCACGGCGGCGGCACGGGTTCGAATCCCGTATGGGCCTTCTCTCGCGATTCAACTCAAACCCAGGCAGCAGCTCAGGGTCACGGACTGCCTTTATCGCCTGCGACAGTCGTATGGACGCGCTGGGCGTTCCAAACGCGTCACGG
>JACCRW010000039.1 GCA_013813345.1 Actinomycetota bacterium | reverse complement strand
CGACGATCGTCGGCACCGTGATCACGGTCGCATGGTTGATCCGAGGCGGCTCGTGGATCGGCACCGGCGGCGACATCCTGAGCGGACTCGGCTCGGCGTTCTCGAACCCGGCGGTGCTGACCCAGGTGGTGTTCGTCACCTTCCTCTTCATCGCCAACTTCGCGATCCTGCTCGGCCCCATGCTGCTGATGGGGATCTCGCAGATCCGAGGCTTCGAACCCGGCGACGCGCAGTGGGGCGTCCGACTCGACCACGTCCGCGGCCAGGCCGAGGCGAAAGAGGAGGTGCGACGCGTTGTCACGCTCTGGCAGTCGGGCGAGGCGTTCGAGCGCGCCGGCGGCAAGCGCGAGCGCGGCCTGCTCTTCCTGGGCGCTCCAGGCACCGGCAAGACCATGCTCGCGAAGGCGATCGCGACCGGCTTCAACTCGCCCTTCGTCTCGATTCCGGGCTCGGGCTTCGCGCAGACGTTCATCGGCGTCGACGCAATCATCGTCCGCTTTCTCGCCTTCAAGGCGAAGCGGCTCGCGCGCAAGTGGGGCGGCCAGTGCATCGTCTTCATCGACGAGATCGATGCCGTCGGGATGCGTCGGCAGGCGCTCGGCGGCGGCAACCCGGTCGGCGGGATGACGCCTCCGAACGTGCACGACCACCTCTTCTACGGGCCGAACGGCGCCCTCACTTCGAGCGGCGACCTGATCCTCGAGTCGCGCGCCTGGCGCGAGAGGCTCTTCGCCGAGCGCGCGCCCGAGCGGCCGGGGCCCTCCGGGCTCCAGGCGAGGCTCGGCTCAGTGCTGAACTTCGCGTTCCCGAGCATGGGCGGCGGCAGCGGGCTCGCGCTCAACCAGCTCCTCGTCGTGATGGACGGGATCGATAACCCGCCGTTCACGAAGCGCGTCCTGACGAGCCGCTTCAACACCTTCCTCGACGCGACCTACGTCGTCCCGCGGCGCCTCGGCAAGGTCTCGCTGCGGCTGCCGCCGCCAGGCCCGCGGGGAGATCAGATCTACTTCATCGGCGCCACGAACGTGCCGCTCGACCGGCTCGACCCCGCGCTCGTGCGGCCGGGCCGGATGGGGCGCCACGTCTGGTTCCGCACCCCGACGAAGCAGGATCGTCTCGATGTCTTCGACCTCTACATCACGAAGGTCGCGCACGAGGAGGACCTCGACACACCGCGCCGCCGCGACGAGATCGCGCGGATCACAAACGGCTACTCGCCGGCGATGATCGAGCAGGTCTGCTCGATGGCGCTCACCCACGCCCATCACGACGACCGCGATCGCTTCGGCTGGGACGACCTTGTCGAGGCGATGACGACGATCGAGTCGGGCACGGCGATCGGGATCGAGTACATCGCCTCGGAGACGCGGGCAGTCGCGATCCACGAGGCCGGCCACGCCGCCGCCGGCCATGTCTTCATGAAGGGTGCCGAGTCGACCCGGCTCTCGATCCGGATGCGCGGCGGCTCGCTCGGGCACCACCAGGCGCTCGAGAAGGAGGAGCGCTTCAGCCGCTTCCGCAGCGAGGAGATGGCGCGGCTCGTCTGGACGCTCGGCGCAATGGCCGCGGAGCGGGTCTTCTACGGCGAGAACTCGAACGGTGTCGGCGGCGACGTCCAGTCGGCGACGACGCAGGCGGCCTTCATGGTCGGCGCCTCCGCGATGGGTCCCGAGCGCGTCGACGTGACGCCACTCGACGACGAGACCGAGGAGCAGGCGCGCGAGCGGGTGATGAAGCGCTTCCAGGAGATTGGGATCGGGATCATGAACCGCACGAGCGGCGGCGGCCCCTTCGCCGAGAACCCGATCGCCGGTGTGCTCCAGGACGGCGACAAGCGGGACCTGGCGGCCCAGATCATCGGGCAGGCCTACGTGAATGCGTACAACCTCGTCCTCCACAACAAGGACGCGATCTCGAAGATCGCCGACGAGCTCGCCGAGCGCCGCGAGCTCTTTGGCGACGACCTCGTGCAGGTTCTCGATCGGGCGCAGCTCGAGTTGCCGCCGGTCGATCTCGCCAAGGAGGACTCGTGGCCGAAGATGTGACGCTCCCCGGCCGCGTCGAGCCGCACCGCAAGGACGAGGAGACGCCGCTCGTCCCGCTGGTCGGCCCCGACCGCAGCGAGCGCGCCCGCCTCACCTCGTATCGGTTCCGCTTCGGCCTCGTCTACGTGATCCTCGCCGCGCTCGTCGGCGCCGCGGTGGGCTCGTTCATCGTCCTCGTCAGCCGGCCGGACCTCGCTCCCGAGCCGAGCTGGTCGAGCTGGCAGCCGGAGGGCAGCAGGATCGCCCGCGTGCGCCAGATCGCGGATCGGATCCCGAAGGCCTACGAGCTGCCGAGCGGGGAGCAGCTCGCCGTCGCTCGGGGCAGCGATCTCGCCGTCCGAACGGAGGCGGAGGACATCCCTGTGGAGACGATCTTCGTCCGTCCCGACACCTCGCGCGGCCAGGCCGAGGAGACGGACATCGCGACCTACGACGGCGGGAAGACGATCTCCTACGCGCTCTGCGGCCTCGGGACGAGCGCCCAGTGCGCGATTCCCGAGACGGCTCGGTCGGACGGCAGCTTCACGATGCTGCGCCGGCACGCACTCGAGCTCTCGCTCTACACCTTCAAGTACGTGGACGACGTGGACTCGGTCCTCGTCTTCATGCCGCTGTCGACGAAGGGCGAGGCCAACGGCAGCATCTTCTTCCGGCGTGTCGAGCTCGCGACCGAGCTCGACAGGCCGATCCGCCAGCTCCTGCCCTCGCAGGTCCCCACGGTTGGGAACCTCGGCGATGCGGAGCTCGGGGACATCATTCGCCTGACCGAGCCGCGGATCTACGGCTACCAGTTCGACGCCGGTCCGGACGGGAAGCCCCTGCTCGTCCTCGCGCCCCCTGCCGCCGGCGGCTAAAGCTGGCGCTCAAGCTCCTCCCGGCGGACGGCGGTGAGGAGGCCTGCGACGAGATCCTCCGGCACGATCGCGTCCCGACGGCGGATCGCCACGATCGAGCGGCGGACGGGCTCGTAGCCCGCAATCCCCACCTCCTGCAGCGTTCCGGCCGCGAGCTCGCCGCGAACGGCGGTGTACGGGAGAAACGCGATCCCGAGGCCGTGCTCGACCATCTTCTTCGTCGCGTCGACGTTGTCGAGCTCCATCACCCCACGCGGGACGATGCCGGCCTCGCGGAAGAACGCGCTCGTGAGGACGAAGTAGCTCGAGGTGCGGTCGAAGAGGATCAGCCGCTCGGTCGCCAGCTCGCCGACCTCGATCGAAGCCTGCGCGGCGAGGCGGTGCTCGGGATCGACAACGAGCACGATCTCGTCCTCGTAGAGCGGGCTGCTCGTGATCGCCGGATGCGGCAGCTCCCGCACGAGACCGAGCTGCACCTGCTCGCGCAGCACGAGCTCGAGCACCTCCTCGGAGTGGCCGGTGCGGACGATCAGATGGACGTTCGGGAAGGCGGCCTGGAAGCGGCGGAGGACGAGCGGGAGCACGTAGGTCGAGATCGCCGGCGCCGCCCCGACCTGCAGCTCGCCCACGCGGCCTTCGCGGAGCTGTCGCAGGAGCTGGGCGCCTTCGGCGAGCGACTGGACGGCACGCTGAGCGTGCCCACGAAAGGCACGACCTTCGGCCGTCAGCCGCATCCCGCGCGGCGTGCGGACGAAGAGCTCGACGCCGAGCTCCCGCTCGAGGTTCTTGATCCGGGTCGTCAGCGCCGGCTGGGTCACGAAGAGCACCGTCGCCGCCTCGCTGACCGAGCGGCGCTCCGCGACGGTCAGGAAGGCCTCGATCTGCGTGAGCAGCATGCCGCCTCGATATTAGCCCCATCTATGGGAGAGATCGACAGATTCGATTTGTCGTATAGGCGCCGGCTGGAAAGAGTGAACCCACTACGCCGTCCGACCCGAGGAGAGACCGTGAACGCGAGCGCAGCGAAGGAAGCCGTGGATCTGGCCCGCGAATGGGCCGAGCTCGACCGCTGGGACGGGGTCGAGCGGGACTACAGCGCCGAGGACGTCGTCCGCCTGCGCGGCTCGGTTCGCGTCGAGCACACGCTCTCCCGGCGCGGCGCGGAGAAGCTCTGGCAGCTCCTGCGGGAAGAGGACTTCGTCCCGACGCTCGGCGCGCTCACCGGCGGCCAGGCGGTGCAGATGGTGAAGGCGGGCCTGAAGGCGATCTATCTCTCCGGCTGGCAGGTCGCAGCCGACGGGAATCTCGCGACACAGGTCTATCCCGACCAGAGCCTCTATCCGGCGAACAGCGTTCCGGCGATGGTGAAGCGGCTGAACAACGCTCTCCTACGCGCCGACCAGATCGACTGGGCCGAGGGGAACGAGGTCGACTGGCTCGTGCCGATCGTCGCCGACGCGGAGGCCGGGTTCGGCGGGCCGCTGAATGCGTTCGAGCTGATGAAGGCGATGATCGAGTCGGGCGCAGCAGCAGTCCACTTCGAGGATCAGCTCGCGGCGGAGAAGAAGTGCGGTCATCTGGGCGGCAAGGTGCTCGTTCCGACCGGCCAGTTCATCCGGACGCTGCTCGCGGCGCGGCTCGCTGCCGACGTCGCAGGCGTGCCGACGCTCGTCGTCGCTCGCACCGATGCCGACGCGGCGACGCTGATCACGAGCGACGTCGACGAGCGCGACGCGCCCTTCGTGACCGGCGAGCGTACTCCGGAGGGGTTCTTCCGCGTCACGGCGGGAGTGGAGTCGGCGATCGCACGCGGGCTCGCCTACGCTCCGTATGCCGACCTCGTCTGGATGGAGACCTCGACACCGACCATGGACGAGGCGCGTGTGTTCGCCGAGGCGATCCACGCGGAGTTCCCGGGCAAGCTGCTCGCCTACAACTGCTCGCCCTCGTTCAACTGGAAGAGGCATCTCGACGACGACGCGATCGCCTCGTTCCAAGCCGAGCTCGGGGAGCTCGGGTACAAGTTCCAGTTCATCACCCTCGCGGGCTTCCACTCGCTGAACGAGTCGATGTTCGAGCTGGCGCGCGGCTACGCGGCGAACGGAATGAGCGCCTACGTCGAGCTGCAGCAGCGCGAATTCGGGCTCGAGGAGCACGGCTACACCGCGACGCGGCATCAGCGCGAGGTCGGTGCCGGCTACTTCGACGAGGTCGCGCAGGCGGTCTCCGGCGGCCAGAGCTCCACCCTCGCGCTGAAGGGCTCGACCGAGGAAGCCCAGTTCGAGGAAAACGGCGCGGCCCGCTGACCTTTCGGGACGTGTCCGGGGTCAAAGCCCGGACACGTCCTTCAAAGACGGTTGGCGCGATAGGCGTGCGTTCGATACGGCAGCTCGAGGACGCCGCCGGCCGACTCCTCGTCCCAGAACCGGCCGACCGCTGCGAGTCGGTCGGCCCGGTCGGCGCCGGACAAGGTGGCGACCGACGATTGCGTGCCGACTCCCTCCACGAGCTCCTCCCGCAGGAGAGTGCGAGTCCAATTGAAGCTCGCCTCCTCGAGCGGTCCGAAGAGCTCGCTGCGCTCGAGCGACGCGGTCGGCTCCGGCTCCCCGGCCCCACCGAAAGGCGGGAGCAGATCGTACATCCGAGCGACGAGCGAACTCTCCTCGTCCCAGAGATTCCAGAGCAGGCCGATCGTCCCGCCGGGGCGAAGCACGCGCGCGATCTCCGGCAACGCGAGCTCGGCGTCGAACCAGTGGAAGGCCTGCCCGGCGGTGACGACGTCCACCCGACCCGGCGGGATCGGAATCCGCTCCGCCGCACCCTCCAGCGCCTCGACGCCCGGTAGCGCCAGCCGAAGCTGTCCGATCATCTCGGACGAGGGCTCGACCGCGATCACGTCGTGACCAAGGGCGACGAGCGACCGAGTCAGCTTCCCGGTTCCCGCGCCGAGATCGAGGATACGACGGGGGTCGTCGCCGACCACCCAACGAACGGCCTCCTCGGGATACAGCGGCCGCGTCCGCTCATAGGCGTCGGCGTTCGAGCCGAAGGAGCGCGCCCGCATCGCCCAGCGGGCATCGTCGCTCAGACGCGACCTCGCAGCGAGCGAATCGCCTCGACGTAGGTGCGCGTCTCGTCGTAGAGCCCATGTTCGCGAACCGCTTTCGCACCCTGATAGTAGGCGGCGAGGGCAAGCCGCTCGTCGCCGCGGAACTCCCGCAGGAGGTGGCTCAGGAAGACGACACCAACCCGGATGTTGCCCTCGGTCGTCCTCGGCACGTTGCTGCCGAGGAGCACCGTCTCGACGAAATCCCACGTCGGAGGCGTCACCTGCATGACACCCAGAGCCCCTGCGGAGGAGACGACGTGCGGCTGGAACCCGGACTCCATCCACGCAAGCGCGCGAGCGAGCGAGGGGTCGACGCCGTAGCGCGTCGCGGTGGCGGTAATCGTCGCCCGGACCAGCGACGGCGGCGCAGCGAGCGGCGCCGAGGCCGCCCGGGGAATCCGCAAGCGCGTCCCGATCAGGAGCGGCCGCGCCGGGTCGAGTCGGTTCGTGCTCGCAAGCGAGCGGAGCGACGTTCCGTGCTTCTCGGCGATCGCGGTCAACGAGTCGCCGGCTCGGACGAGGTAGCGTCGGTCGGGCAATCGCGTGCTTCGGGCCGCGCCGCCGAGTGCGCGCAGCGTTGCAGGCCCAGCGATTCCGTCGACGGCGAGCTTCGCGCGGCGCTGGAACCGACGCACGGCGAGCACGGTCTCTCCGCCGTAGTAGCCGTCGATCACGCGGCCGACCCCGTGCCGGGCGAGCAGGTACTGGAGCACCGAGACGTCCCAGCCGACGCGGCCTTGGATGAGTGTCCGCTTCCCGTAGAGCGGGGCGCCGAGCCGGCCGAGAGCTCGCCGCGTCGTCGCTCCGGGAACGCCGTCGACCGCGAGTCTGCTCGAGCGCTGGAAGGCGCGCACCGCCGTCGCCGTGCCCCGCCCCGAGACGCCGTCTATCGGCCCGAGATAGAAGCCGTAGGCGCGCAGGGCGACCTGCAGCCCTGCGATCTGAGGGTTGGCCGCATGCGCCGGCGAGGCCAGCGCGAACGCCACGGCAGCGAGCACGAGAGTCGATCGAAAGCGCACGGACCAGAGTGTTTCGCCCCGCCGCGACCGCCTCCTTCCTGCGTATGGTGTCCCCGAGACGACTGCCGCTTGCGTCTCACGGACTACTTATATGTAGTCTGGTAGACTACCAAGCATGATCGACGATCTCAACCCCTTCATCTACTCCCATCCACTCGCCGCAGAGGACGTCATCGATCGCGACGACGAAACGCACGAGCTGCTGAAGAAGGCCGTGGGTGGACACTACGTTCGGCTCTACGCACCCAGGAAGTACGGGAAGACCAGCCTGCTGCTGAAAGCGCTCCAGGAAGGGGCGACGGAGGAAGGGCTCGTCCCGATTCACGTCGACCTCTACCGCGCCGTCTCCCTGGCCGACGTGGCCGTGAGGTTCGAACGGGCGTACTCCCAGCAGCTCAAGGGCGCAATTCGCGGCAAGATCGATTCGTTCTTGAAGACCACGGGAGTCGGGCTCTCCTTGGGCGCCTTCGGGATCAGCGCCCGGCTGCAGCTCGACTCCAAGGCCGATCCCCTGCCCGCTCTGCACACGCTCCTCGCGCTCCCGCTGGAGCTGGAGAAGCACGGCGGCTATCGAGCGTTCATCGTACTCGACGAGTTCCAGGACATCGACAAGATCCCCGGCCTCGACGGGCTGATCCGGAGCCATATCCAGTATCACGGCTCCGTCGCGTCCTACGTCTTCGCCGGCTCGGAGCCGGGCCTGATGAAGCAGCTCTTCGAGAGCCGGGATCGTCCCCTGTACGGATCGGCCGTGCCGATGCGGCTCGGCCGCCTCGCCGACCGGGACATCGCCGCGTACGTCATCGAGCGTTTCCGGGAGACGGGCCGCGATGTGGGCGATGCGCTCAACCCGCTCCTCGAATCGGCCGACGGGCATCCGAAGCAGGCGATGCTCCTCGCCCATCTCGTCTGGGAAGAGGTCTCTCAGGGCGAGACGGCGACGTTCGCGGACTGGGAGACGGCGCACGAGGCCGCGCTCGACGAGCTGCACGCCGAGTTCGAGGCGCAGTGGCGTGGGCTCGACACGTCCCAGCAGAAAACCCTGAGAGCGCTCGTCGACGGCGGCGGCTCGCCGTACCGGACGGACGTCCTGCGGCGGCTCAGCCTGACCAAGGACATGGTCCGGAAGGCGCTCCCCCGACTGCTTGCCGCCGCCGAGATCGAGCTCCACGAGCGGAAGTACGTGATCGTCGACCCGCTCTTCGCGGAATGGATCGGCGCGCCGTCCCGGCCACGCGCCGGTGGCTGATCCGGCGGGCAATCAAGAGCTCCGACTTGGATCGACGGCACTCGGTCGGCGAGCCGCGTCCAGTGGACGTGCGTTCCCCACGACCGGCGGAAACTCCCGCCGACTCTATTAGCCGCACGACTGTAATTCGAGTCGCTTGACTGTTATTCTATACAGACGATGAATCTCGCTCGTCCACTCGAAGTCATCTCGCCGGCAGTCGACGGCGATGTCCTGACCGTTCTCGCTGGTGGTCAGGGCGGTCTGACCGGGCGTGCGATCCATCAACGCGTGCCGGCCGCGTTGCGAACCGTTCAGCTCGCGCTCGACCGGCTCGTCCGGCAGGGCGTCGCCGTCCGCGAATCGATCGGCAACTCGCATCTCTACCGACTCAACGACGAGCACCTGGCGACGCCCTGGATCCTCGGGCTCGCCGCCCTACGGCTCCAGCTCGTCGCCGCGCTGCGCGAGCAGATCGAGACGTGGGAGATCCAGCCGATCGCCGTCGTGCTGTTCGGGTCTGCCGCTCGTGGCGACATGACGGTCACCAGCGACCTCGATCTGCTCCTCGTGCGCGCGTCGCTCATCGACCCGGACGACGAGCGATGGCGAGGCCAACTTGCCGAGCTTGCACGTTCCGCCACCGCCTGGACCGGTAACGACGCTCGGATCGTGGAGTACGGCGAAGGCGAGCTGACCGGAACCACGAGCGAGCCAATGATCCACGAAGCGGCGTTCGAAGGGATCGACATCGTCGGCTCCGTTCGCACCGTGCTTCGACGCAACCGAAATCGGGCCGAGTCGTGAGGACGCGAGCATGCGATCGCACTGCGGCCGTCGGCCGACTGAGCAAAGCCGAGCAGTTTCTCGAACAGGCCGAGCTGCTCCACGAGTTGACGGCCGATCCTGCGGAGGTCGGCGACGCGTACGTCTCGCTCTGCGTCCTCGCCGGAATCGCCGCGGCTGATGCGATCTGCTGTGATGCGCTCGGACGGCACGCTCAGGGAGAGAGTCACAATGACGCCGTCAATCTCCTGAAGACAGTCCGTCCCGGCGGCACGGACCTCGGGAACGCGCTCGGAGTCCTGCTTGGATTCAAGACTCGGGCGAGCTATTCGCCGGAACCTGCTTCGGCCGAGATGCGAAAGCGGTCGGGTAGACAGGCGTCGAAGCTCGTCTCCGCAGCCCGGGAACGGGTCGCTCGGGCCTGAGCTCAGGGGGCCCGCCGGCCCGCTAGCGCAGCACTCTCAGGAGTGCGCGGGTCGGCCGAACGTAGGCGTCGTCCGGGAAACCACCCTGGAAGGCCGCGAGCAGATACGGATGCGCGCAGGTCGAGCACAAGATCACTGCCGCATACCGTCCGGGACGCACGGACGGCACGAGGAAGGTGAGGCCGGACTTCCGCTGAGCGTGCGTCCGAGCTTGTGGACGCCTGCCAGGCGGGGTGGTGGGCTGAGGCGCTGCAAACCGCCGCCGCTCATCGGCCGGATCACGTTGCCGAGGATGGGTGCGTGGACGAGATACACGTGTACGACGTTGTGCATGCTCGCGAAGTACTCCCCGAACCCGAGCGAGACGCGGTCACCGGCACGAGCCGACGCTCGATCGAACTGGAGCGAGAGCTTGGCGTGAGTGGTGCTGGGAAGCGCCAGCGCGAGCAGCGCAACCAGAAACGAGATGCGGCGTGCGACGGCGTATGTCACCCGCCAACCGCAACGCCGGCGCCCCGATCCCCGTCGGCTCTCACTCGGCGCGTCGCGGGTCGAGCGCGTCGTGGAGCCCGTCTGCGATCACGTTCGCAGAGAGCACGAAGACGGTGATCGCAGCCGTCGCGAGGAGCATCTCCCAGAGCCGGAAGAACTGGAGCCCGCCCTGGGCGATGTTCCCCCAGGTCGCCGTCGGCGGGTTCGGCCCGAGGCCGAGCACCGACAAGAACGCCTCGCCCAGGATCACCGCCGGCAGCTCGAGGAAGACGGCGATCAGGATCGTTCCGGCCGTGTTCGGGAAGACGTGGCGGCGGGCGATTCGCGTCCAGGACGCACCGGACGCCCGCGCGGCGACGACGAACTGCTTCTGCTTGAGCGCTCGCACCTCGCCGCGGACGAGCCGAGCCGTGAGCATCCAGCTCGCGATCGAGAGCGCGAACGCCATCGCCGCGATCGTCTGCGCGTGCACGCTGAGCACGACCAGGATCACGATCGCGATCGGCAGGCGCGGGATCGCGAGCAGGCCGTCGACGAGCCGCATCAGGGCGTCGTCGATCCTGCCTCCCGCCAGCCCGGCAAGCGTGCCGTAGAGAGTGCCGATCGCGAGGATGACCGCGAGCGCGCCCCCGGCGATCAGGAACGTCGTCCGGCCGCCCGCGGCGAGGCGAGCGAGGAGATCTCGACCGAGCTGATCGGTCCCGAGCGGATGCGCCCAGCTCGGCCCTTGCCGGGAGCGGGAGAGGTCGACGCCGTTCGCGTCGTGCGGAGAGAGCGCCGGCCAGCCGAGGCAGTAGGCCGCGAGCGCCGCCAGAACCAGCATCGCGACAAGGAGGCTCGGTTGCTTGTGAGCGCGCGGATGCGACTCACCGGCGCTCCAGCACTCGCGGATCGAGCAGCGCCAACACGATGTCGGCGATCGTGTTCGCGACGATCACGAAGATCGCGAGCACGACGGTGACGCCAAGCAGCACCGGCGTGTCTCTCGTCCTCGCCGCCTCGACGTAGAACGACGACGCGCCCGGAATCGACGACCGCCGCCCGGACGAGCCGCGCGACGTAGCCGATCGGCGCAAGCGCCAGCACGAGCGAGGCGGCAAGCCGCGTCTCCCAGCTCTCCCAGCCAAGCTCGAGCAGGTGCCATTCGCGCGCGAGATATCGGCCGGCGACGTAGGCGACGAAGAAGACGGGGACGACGAGAAGAACGGTCGCGGTCGAGGTCAGGAGGCGGTCGACGAGGCCGTTACGGTTGACGGCTGCGACGAGGCCGGTCGCGATGCCGAGCGGAATCGACCACGCTGCCGCGAGGAGGACGAGCTGGAGCGTGATCGGCGCGGCGCCCTCGACGACGTCGTCCACGGTGAGGTTGCGCTGGACGAGCGACGGCCCGAAGTCGAACGTGACGACGTTCTTGACGTAATGGGCGAACTC
The DNA here is from genome assembly GCA_013813345.1 of Actinomycetota bacterium. Classification (GTDB taxonomy): domain Bacteria; phylum Actinomycetota; class Thermoleophilia; order Gaiellales; family Gaiellaceae; genus Gaiellasilicea. The sequence goes on along the minus strand of JACCRW010000039.1, from coordinate 358 downwards.
GACGAGCCACGGCTCGAGGTGGTAGAAGTCGCGCAGGAAGCGCTCGTAGGTCTCCGGGACGCCGATGTACCCCTCCGGAGGCGTGAACGCACTGCCGCCTGCGCCGCGGAGCAGGGCGTAGGTCGCGAGCATGACGAGGAGGACGAGCGGGATCGTCCACAAGACGCGCCGAAGGATGAAGCCGGCAAGCGACATGCGCTCGACCTACCCGCTCCGGAGGTGGGCTAGCCTCGGCTGCAGCGGCCGAAGGTCGGCGCGCCGCCAGGGCCGGTATACGACCACGTCACGGAGGAGCCCGTCAGCTCGACGCAATGCTTGGCGCTCGTCGCGCGGACGATCGAGAGGGCGCCGCTGACGT
>JACCRW010000031.1 GCA_013813345.1 Actinomycetota bacterium | reverse complement strand
GCGCGCGAGAGCGGGGCCATGAACGTGTACTCGATCGTCCCCTCCCAGCGCTCCCAGGCGACGGTCTCCGTCATGAACTCGAACAGGATCCCGAGGTAGGCCCAGACGACCGCCCCGATCAGCAGGTTCGTCGTCGCCCGGTTGACGTCGATCACGCCGCCCGTCGCCTCGATCCCCTTCGCGATGAAGACGATCGTGAGCGTGTTCGCGATCGTCCAGACCATGAAGGCGACGTCCCACCAGATATAACGGCGGGTCAGGTAGATGTTGCGCTCGACCACGCCGCCGAGCCCGATCAGCTCGGCGCGCATCGTTCCTGCGAGAGCTCTCACTGTGCCTCCCGGTGTCGATTTCGCGTCGCTGGCGCGCGAGCCGCAAGCAGCGCAAGGACGCAGGGAGCGTTCGGGCCGGACGGCCCGGACGCGACTGAGGACGCCACGATGCGCCGCGGATCGCGCGTCAGCAGCGCCCTAATTGACGTCGTGAGTCGCAGTGAGAGCTCCATCAGGCGAACACCTCCCGGTCCTCGTCGTCGTCATCGTCCTCGTGCTCGGCCTCGAAGGCGCGGCCGGTCGCCGCGAAGAACGCCTCCTCGAGCGTCGTCACGCCGAAGCGCTCCCGGATCTCCGGCACGGTCTCGAGGAAGAGCAGCCGCCCGCGGTCGAGCATTCCGACGCGATCGGCGAGCGCCTCCGCCTCGTCCAGGTCATGCGTGCAGAGCAGGATCGTCGCGTCGTGCTCGGTCCTGATCTCGCGGACGAACTCCTGCACCTCGAGCTTCGAGCGCGGATCGAGCCCCGTCGTCGGCTCGTCGAGCAGGAGCAGCACCGGCGAGGTGAGGAGCGCCCGCGCGAGCGCGACCTTCTGCTGCATCCCGCGCGAGAGGTTCTCCATCGGCTCGCTGCGCCGGTCGGCCGGGAAGCCGACTCGCTCGAGGATCGCCGGGATCCGATCCTTGGTCTGTCTCGGGCTCATCCCATAGAAGCGCGCGGCGTAGCTCAGGTTCTCGCCCGAGGACATCTTCTTGAAGAACGAGGCCTCAACCGAGACCCGGTTGACGAGCTTGCGCACCGGCCGCGGGTCCGCGAAGACATCGTGGCCGAAGACGCGGGCGCTGCCGCCGTCGTGGAGGAGGAGCGTCGAGAGCAGCCGGACGAGCGTCGACTTCCCGGAGCCGTTCTGGCCCAGGATCGCCACGCACTCGCCCCGCTCCATCGTGAACGTGACGCCCTGCAACGCCGCGCGGCGCTTGCGCGCGAACCGGCCCGCCTTCTTGTCGCGGCGCACGAACTCCTTGCGGAGGTCGTGGACCTCGACGGCCGGGGTGGGACGGGACAACGGAATTACCTCACTCATTTCGGACCCTCCATCGACACGCAAACTCCAGGACCAGGCACGCGACGCCCGCACAGCGGCGGGGCGCGGCAACGGGTGTCCTACACGTGGAAGAGGAGTCTCACGAGGCCGACGATACCACCCGCTCCTCGTCCGGGGCAAGGGTGGGATTGCGGATCCCGAGCAGGCCGACGAGGCCGCCTGCGCCGACGACGGCGGCGGTCATGACCATTCCAAGTCTGAAGCCGGCGAGGTCGAGCTCCGCTCCGGAGCGACCGGCGACCGCCACGCCGACAACCGCGATCCCGAGCAGGCCGGCGACGCGCGCGACGGCGTTATTGATTCCGGAGGCGATCCCGCTGTCGCCGCGCCCAGCCTCCGCCATCACCGTCGAGGTCAGCGGCGCGACCGTGAGCGCGAGCCCGGCTCCGAAGACGATCATCGGCGGCAGCAGGTCGACGAAGTAGTCGACGTTCTCGTCGACGCGGACGAGAAGGAGGACGCCTGCGGCTGCGATGAGCGGGCCTACTCCCATGAAGAGCCGCGGCCCGAACCGGCTCGAGAGCGCGCCGATCCGGCTCGAGAGGAAGAAGAGGAAGATCGTCACGGGTAGGCCGGCGAGGCCGCTCTCGAGCGCCGAGTAGCCCGCCACGGTCTGGAGGAAGATCGTCAGGAAGAAGAAGAGCGACGAGAGGCCGGCGTAGACGAGCAGCGTCTCCACATTCGTGAAAGAAAAGTTGCGGCTGCGGAAGAGGCCGAGCGGCAGCATCGGGTCGCGTGTGCGTCGCTCCCAGACGACGAAGGCGGCGAGCAGGCTCGCGCCGCCAATGAGCCCTACCAGCACGACCGGGCTCGTCCAGCCTCGCTTCGGCTGCTCGACGAGCGCGAAGACCGGGCCGGCGAGCCCGAGCGCGGTCAGTACGGCTCCGACGACGTCGATTCTCCGGCCCTTGCGCTCCGTCGTCCCGCCGCGCTCGACGGCGAAGTAGATCAGGGCGAGCGTGATCGCCACGAGCGGCACGTTGACGGCGAAGATCCAACGCCAGGAGGTGACGTCGACGATCTGGCCGCCGGCGATCGGGCCGGCCACGGCGGCGATTCCGCCCCACGCCGTCCACGTCCCGATCGCTGCCCCTCGTTCCTTCTCGTCCTCGAACGTGGTCGCGATCAGCGCCAGCGAGGCCGGGGTGAGAAGCGCGCTCGTGACGCCCTGCACGGCGCGCGCGGCGACGAGCGTCTCGATCGTGGGCGCGATCGCACAGAGAACCGATGCGACCCCGAAACCCGCCACGCCGAGCGCGAAGATCCTCCGCTCCCCGTAGAGGTCGCCGAGCGAGCCGCCGATCAAGATCAGGGAGCCGAGCGTGAGCAGGTAGGCGTTCACGACCCACTGCTGCCCGGCGAGCCCGCCGCCGAGGTCGTCTTGGATCGCGGGCAGCGCGACGTTGACGATCGTCCCGTCGAGGAGCGCGATCCCCGAGCCCAGGATCGTGGCGACGAGCGTCAGCGTCCTCGCGCGCGT
>JACCRW010000014.1 GCA_013813345.1 Actinomycetota bacterium | reverse complement strand
GATGTCTGAGCTCCGGATCGGCCTCGGCGTCGACGCGCATGCGTTCGCGGACGGCGTTCCGCTCGTGCTCGGCGGCGTCGCGATCGACCATTCGTCCGGGCTCGCCGGCCACTCCGACGGCGACGTGATCGCCCACGCGCTCACCGACGCGCTGCTCGGGGCCGCCGGACTCGCGGACATCGGTGCTCTCTTTCCCTCCTCGGACGAGCGCTGGCGCGGCGCCGATTCGCTCGAGCTGCTCCGCGACGCGTACGCGCAGGTGCGCGCAGAGGGGTACGCGCTCGTGAACGCCGACTGCGTCCTGATCGGTCAGGAGCCGACTATCGGCCCGCACCGAGACGAGATGCGGCGCCGGCTTGCGGGAACGCTCGACGTCGCGCCGGAGCTCGTCAACGTCCGCGCCACGACGACCGACCGGCTCGGGTTCACCGGTCGGAGCGAAGGGCTGGCGGCCGAGGCAGTCGCCCTGCTCGAGCGGACGTGAAGCTCTTCCGCTACGCCCGACCGGCCCGATCTCCGCGAGCGCCGCGCTACGAGAAGTTCCCCGACTTCCAGGTCGCGCTCCTCGCGGCCGGGCTCGGCTCGGTGATCGCCCCGGTGCGACCGACGCTGAAGCAGCGCTATCCGCTGATCCCGATCGAGGAGTATGTCGCCTGGCGCCGCGAGGACGGCGCCCACTTCGACCCGTGGATCCGCCTCCACGAGCGCGTCGGCGGCGAGATCATCGCGCCGGTTCCCGCGTCGATGGTTATCCGTGCTCCGGTCGCCGACTGGGAGGGGTGGACGGGAATGCGGTTCCCGGCCGACGGCGAGTACGTCTTCCCGGAAGCACTCGCGCCGCTCGTCGTCGAAGCTGGGATCGGCACCCACATCGAGCCGAACGTTTGGATCCGGCATTCGGTGTAGGCAAAATCGCCCGTACGTGCCCCCAAGGGCACCCCAGGTGGCCCCTACAGAAACGCTAGCGGCTGAACTGTCACGTGTCTGTGTCGACTTCGTGCCGAATCGTCGGCAACGGAGGTGAGTGGCCCGACGGCACAGACAGTTCAGGTGGGTAGCGTGAAGCTGACCCGCGCGCCGCCGCCGGGACGGTTCTCGGCCCAGATCCGACCGCCGTGCGCTTCGACGAGTCCGCGGGCGATTGCGAGCCCGAGCCCGGCGCCGCGTGCCGAGCGTGCCGGATCGCCGCGCCAGAAGCGCTCGAACATCCGGCGCAACGACTCGGCCGTCAGCCCCTCGCCGGTGTCCTCCACGACGACTCGGATTCCGTCCACCTCAGACTCGACGAAGACCGCGACCGAGCCGTCGGACGGTGTGTGCCGGAGCGCGTTCGCGAGGAGGTTGAGAAGAACCCGCTCGACCTTCTCCGGCGCGCAACGGGCGGTGACCGAATCGTCGACGCGTGCCTCGAGGCTCACGTGCCGCGCGCGCGCCTCGGCTTCGAGTCCGCGCAAGCAGCCGTTGACGAGCCCGGCGAGCCGGGCCTCGCGCAGCTCCAGTGTCAGCGCGCCGCTGTCGATCCGCACGAGCTCGAAGAGATCCTCCACGAGCGTCGTCAGCGCGCGAACCTGATCACGGAGAGCGGGTAGGTAGTCGTCGGGCTCGGCGAGACCGTCCTCGATCGCCTCGAGCATGGCCTGCATGTTCGCGAGCGGCGTGCGCAGGTCGTGGCTCGCCCAGGCGACGAGCTCGCGGCGAGCATCGAAGAGTTGCTCGATATTGCCGGCCATCTCGTTGAACGAGGTCGCGAGCAGACGCAGCTCCGTCGGGCCGCGCTCCGGCGCGCGTGCCGTGAGGTCTCCGCGCGCAAGCTCCGCGGAGGTATCGACGAGGCCCATCAGGCCTCCTGCGATCGAGCGACCGACGACGAATGCGGCTCCGAGCGCCGCGGTAGCGGAGCCCGCGGCGACCGCGAGGATCGTCAGGTCGTGGCCGGACTGGAACATGAAGATCCCCGAGACGACGACGGCGCCGAGCGGCAGCAGCACCGCGAGCAGCGCGAGCGCTGCAAGCTGGAACCGAACCGTCGGCAGCCGCCGCAGTCCAAGCGCGGCGACGAGCCCGACCGCGAGCGTGCCGAGCGCGACGGCGAACGCAAAGCCGATCACGGTGCGAACCGGTAGCCGACGCCCCACACGGTCTGGAGGAAGCGCGGGTGGGAGGGTCGATCCTCGATCTTCTCGCGCAGCCGCCGGACGTGAACGGTGACCGTGCCGGTGTCGAGCGCGGCCTCGTAGCCCCAGACGCGGCTCATCAGCTGGTCGCGTGAGAAGACCTTGCGCGGGTTGCTCGCGAGGAACCAGAGCAGGTCGAACTCCTTCGCAGTCAGCTTCAGCTCCTCGCCTTCCTTGTGCACCTCGCGTGTCCCAGCGTCGAGCTCGAGCCCCTCGAAAGCGAGCCGCTCGTCGATCTCGACCGGCGGTGTCGCGCGCCGGAGGACGGTTCGCACCCGCGCCGCGAGCTCCCGCGGGGAAAAGGGCTTCGTCACGTAGTCGTCGGCGCCGAGCTCCAGCCCGACGATTCGGTCTGCCTCCTCGCCGCGCGCTGTGAGGAGGATCACGGGGAGCTCCGAGCGCGAGCGGATCCAGCGGCAGAGCTCGAGCCCGTCTGTCCCCGGCAGCATCACGTCGAGCACGACCAAGTCGGGCTTTTGGGCCTCGAGCATGATCCGCGCCCGCTCGCCGTCGCTGGCCTCGAGCGTCGTATAGCCCTCGCGCTGGAGGTAGCGCACGACGACCTCTCGGACGATCGGCTCGTCGTCTACCACCAGGACGGTCGTCATCGTGCTCATTGTGACCGCAACCTCCTTACGGGAGCGTGAAATCAGGGCGCTGATGGCCGTCAACCGATCGCGACGGTGGGACAGTTGGAGATGAACGGAGCCGCCTTGAGCCCGCCGAGGCTCGCGTTCGCCGGCCCGGCGCCGCCGCCCCGAGTCGGCCGGCTCTCACCGCGGTTGCCACCTGAGCGGACGAGGTCAGCCGCTTCGGCGTCGCCGAGTGGCTCCACACCGCGGGATGGACATCCCAGATCGGGCTGTAGTCGGCTGCGCCCGGGATCGACTGGGTGATGTTCAGCGGACTGCCCTCGCCGAGCACCGCCGACTGAAGCCCCTGCCGCTCGCCGTTCGCCTTGCCGCGCGGGCCGTTGACAATCGGAATGATCGCCGAGCGAGCCGACTTCGGGCCGTTGGAGCCGGCGCCGGGAGCGAAGTCCAGGTTCTTGGCTAGCGTCGAGCCTTCGAGCGCGGCGACGACGTCGATCGATGCATCGGTGCGGAGGTAATGCACCGTCTGGCCGCCGAAGAAGCCCGAGAGAGTCTTCAGCGTCACGAGCTGCCTCTCCCGGTCCAAGGAGACGACGCCGTCGCTGCGGCCGGAGGCATTCGCGACCTGCGGAGCGTTGAGGACGATCCCGTTCCCGGTCGTGACGAGCGGGCTGTAGCGGGCGTCGCCGATCGCGCCGGGCGCGACCTTGGCCGGCGGGAAGCCCTGATCGCCGGGAACGACGACGGTCTTCGGAGCGAAGTTCACGGTTCCGGCGAAGCTGAGCCGGTCGCCGGCGAGTGTTGCCTGCTGGACAGCCTTCGTGCCGAGGGCGTTGTTGAGCTTCGGCGCGAAGATGACCCCGCGCTTCGCCGCGTCGGCCCGGTTGGAGGATTCGGTGACGATGTACCAGACCTCGCCGCGGCTGCTCTTGCCGCGGAACGCGGGCAGCGTCACGGTGCCGGCCTTCGTGTCGAGCTTGGTGGCGCTCGCGAGCAGCAGCTTCGGCGCTGCGACCTTCGTCTGCGCTGACTCGGCTGCTGTGGCGCCGAGGGCCGCGGCGACCGTAACGAGCGCGGCGGCGGCGAGAATGGGAAGCTATATCGACTCTCCTTGATTGCGTGGCGAGGAAGAGTCGAGTTCTACGGAGGCGAGCTTACGCCGACGTTACGTGCGGCTGAAGCTGCGCTGAACCGATCAAACGGGAAGCCGAACGAGCCCTGCCTCTTCCTCGACGAGGCCGTCACGCGAGAGAGCTGCGACGGCCTCGGAGTCGAGCTCTCCGAGCTGCCGGGGCGCGTCGGCAACGAGTCGGAGAGTGAGGGCACGGCGCTGACGGAACGAGCCTTCGAACCGCGACTGCTTCCGCAAGGGCTCGTAGCGCCGGCCGCGGGAGGGGCAGGCGGCCGCAAGCGGGCAGACGTCGCAGCGTGGAACTCGGGCGAGACAGACCGTCGCGCCGAGGTCGAAGAGCGCCTGTAACGAGTCAGGGCCGAACGCGTGTCCTGTGCGTTCCTGGATGCGCGCGACGTTCGTGTCGATAGGAAGCACAGGCTCGCCGAAAGCTTGATTGCGGATCGCGGCAGCGGTGTACGGACCGACTCCGGGCAGCTTGGTCAGATCGTCGGGCCAGCCGTTCGTGACGATCGCCTGCGCAGCTCGGTGCAGCGCGAGCGCCCGCCGGTTGTAGCCAAGACCCTGCCAGGCCAGGATCACCTCGCCTGACGTGGCCGCCGCGAGCGCCGCGGCTGTCGGCCAGCGCTCGAGCCAGGCACGCCAGCGTGGGATGACGCGCTCGACCTGCGTCTGCTGCAGCATTATCTCGGAGACGAGGATCGCGTACGGGTCTCGCGTGCCGCGCCAGGGAAGATCGCGCCCGTTTCGGTCGAACCACTCCCGCAGCAGCTCGTCCACGACGTCGAGCCTAGCTCAGTCAGATCTCGCCTTCGAAGCTATCCCGCAGGTACGCCTCCCGCGCGGGAGCCCCGCGCGCCGAGCGGAGGAATCGGCTCCAGGCCTGTTGCTCGTGCCAGACGGCGCCGAGCTCCCAGACGCAGAAGGTCGGGCGGTGCGTTCCCTCGAGCGGCCACGGCCGGAAGGCGACCTCCCCTTCGCCGTTCTTCGCCCACGCCGTCTCCCAGAGCTCGTTGTCATTGCGCCAGGTCGAGACGAGGAGGAAGTAGAAGCTCTCGCCGCAGCGATGCAGGATCACGAAGCCGAGATCGCCGGCGAGCTCGAGCGAGCCCGACTCGAAACCCGCGTGCAGGCTCCCGCGCGCCAGAACCTGGAGCTCGGACGGCACCTGCCCGTCGGCTGGGGCGATGTCGTACCACTTCAGCACCGCCTCGCCGAGCGTGATCGCCGGCGCGGGTCGGATCAGCTTCGCGACGTGCCGGTAGTCGGCACTCACGGTGCTCACGCGTCTCCACCGGCGCGCGTGAACTCCATGATCCAATTCGTTTCCCACGTTTGGCCGCCATCGTCCGAGAAGGCCTGCTCCCAGCGCGGCGTCGGGGTCGTCACGCCGGACCAGGTGAAGCAGACTCGGATCGGCCGGCCGTCGAACGTGTCGTCCCCCTCGAAGACGCCGCCATCGCCCGAGAACGAGCCGAGCACCGGCGGATCGAGCAGTCCCGGCCGGCGGCTGTCGGCCCAATAGATTGACCACTGCCGCGTGGTCGGGTCGAAGAAGCGGAACGACATGCCGACGAAGCCGCCATCGTGGCTCGTGCGGAACTCGTCCTCGTTGCCGTGCCCGTCGAGGATCTGCCAGGCGCGAGAGGCGGCCTCGAACTCCTCCCACTCGTCCGACCCGACGAGTCGCTCGCGCAGCCGCCGGTTGTGGACGTTCCATTCGCCCAGCCAGAAGTCGAAGTCGCGAACGCTGCTCATCGAAGCCCTCCCATCTCGTTGACAGCGGGAACCTAGAGCTCAAATAGGGCAGTTTCAGCCCTCTATCGGTGATTGAATCTCCTCATGGCCTCGCCGACGTCCCGCCTACTCGAGCTGCTCGAGCTCTTCCAGACGCGGCCGCTCACGACCGGCCGCGAGGTCGCCGACCTGCTCGGAATCGACGCGCGGACGGTGCGGCGCTACGTCGGCATCCTCCAGGAGCTCGGGATCCCGGTCGAAGGGCAGCGCGGTGTCGGCGGCGGCTACAGGATCCGGCCGGGCTATCGGCTGCCGCCGCTGATGCTGGGCGACGAGGAGGCTGTCGTCGTCGTGCTCGGGCTCCTCGCCACCCGCGGATCCGGGTCGGACGGCGCTTCCGCGGTCGTCGACGGCGCGCTGGCGAAGATCAACCGCGTCCTGCCGTCGACGCTCCGCAGGCAGGTCGAGGCGCTCGAGGAGACGGTCGCGTTCACGACCACGACGCGCGGCGCCCCCGCCGACTCCGCTGCGGCGCTCCTGCTCGCCGACGCGATTCGCCGGCGCCGCCGGCTCCGCACCGCCTATCGCTCTTTCTCGGGGGAGGAGTCCGAACGCGAGCTCAGCCCGCACGGTCTCGTCGTCCACTTCGGGCGCTGGTACCTCGCCGCGCACGACCACCTTCGGAACGATCTCCGCACGTTCCGGGTCGACCGGATGTGGCGCATCGAGCTCGCCGAAGGTGCCGCAGTCTCGCCGCCGGAAGGATTCGAGGCCGTTGCGCACGTGACCCGCTCGCTTGCCGCAGTGCCCTGGAGGTGGGCGGTCGAGGTCGTGCTCGACCTGCCGGTCGACGAGGCTGCGCGACGCATTCCCGCGACGCTCGCGGAACTCGTCGACGATCCTCGAGGCACGGTCGTGCGGATGCGCGTCGACTCACTCGACTGGATGGCGACCGTCCTCGCCGGCCTCGGCTGCGACTTCTCGATCCGCCGGCCCGACGAGCTGCGGTCGAGCGTGCGTGCCCTCGCGGAGCGGCTCGCCACGCAGGTGTGACGTTGGCCACCTACCGCAGCAGCGCTCGCGCCCGCGAGCGGGAGCGATTCGCCGATCCCCACGGTTCGTCGTTCGCGAGCCGCGCGGCGATCGCGGTCGTCGCGGTCGCGCGCAGACCGGCCGGCAGCTCGAGCAGCGCCGGGACCGCGTCTGCGCTCAACCTGGCGAGATAGCGCTCGTCGATCCGACCGGTCTCGCGCCAGCGCTCGACGTTCCGCTCTGCCACCATCCGGTCGGGACTCGCCAGCGAGAACGCAAGCAGGGCAAGCCCTCCTGCCACCGCCGCCACGCCCCCGAACCGGCGGCGGAACGCCAGGACGAGCGCGAGCAGCAGGCCCAGCCAGACCGTCGTGGCCTCCGCGGCGAGCCGCAAGCGGGTGAGGCCGAAGGCCTCCTCGTAGAGCCGAAGGCGATGGAACGCAGACAGGAGCACGACCAAGGTCAGCGCGCCGAGGATCGCCAACAGCAGTCGCAGCGCGAGCCGCTGGCGCGCGCCGTCGACCCGGGCGAAGGTGGCCGCGGCGCCGAGGACGACGAACGTCAGCGCGCACGCGGTCAACAACTGCCAGAACCCCGAGCGGGCGTACTCCGCGTAGGTGAGGCCGGCAGTCTCGAGAACGCGATCGTGGCCGCCGAACAAGACGGCGAGCTGGACGAGTACGAAAGCGAGGAAGAGCGCATCGAGGAGCGCGAGCGGGATCAGCCATTCGAGGGCGCCGAGCCGTTGCCGAGGGCCGACGACGCCGGTCTGCAGGGGCTCCCTCGCGGTTAGCGAGAGCCCGAGCGCCGCGGCGAGGACGAGCACGAAGGCGAGCGTGCGGCCCGGCAGCAATTCCGCGCTCGGCAGCGGCAGCTCGTCCGCGAGCGCGGCGAAGGCGGCGTCGCCGGCGAGAAAGAGACCTGCGAAGGGGAGCACGACGACGGTGCCGATCAGGACGCCTCGGAGCGCCGGCAGGTAGGCGAGCGACGGCGCCGGCACGAGCTCCGGGACCCGGCTCAGCCGTTCCAACGGCGCCGCGAGAGCCCGTAAGCGAACGCCGCCAACGGCCGCGGCGGCGAGTGTCCAGGCGGCGCAGAGATCGAGCGCGACCACCCAGCCCGCGTCCAGGAGCGTAGCTTGGGCGGCGAGCCCGAGCGACAGCGCTCCGAGCGTCGCCTGATGGAGCGAGGGCCTGCGCGCCGCTGCTGCCGCACCGAGGACCAGCGCCGCAACGATCGGCACGCCGATACCGGGCGGGCCGACCGGCAGGAGCCAGGCGCCGACGAGCGCGGCGAGCAGGGCGAGCGCTCTCAAGTCGGCAGCTCGACGATCATCCGGCAGCCGTGCGGCGTGCGCTCCTCGGTTCGGATCGTGCCGTCGTGGAGCTCGACGATCCAGCGGGCGATCGCGAGGCCGAGTCCGGCGCCGCCGTCGCCCGAACGCGCCTGGTCGGAGCGGTAGAAGCGCTCGAACACGCGCTCTGCCTCAGCCTGGGGGATTCCAGGCCCCTCGTCGAGGACCTCGAGCGCAACTGCTCCCGAGCGCGCGCGTGCCCGTACGACGACCCGGCCGCCGTCGGGCGAATGGCGGACGGCGTTGGCGACGAGGTTCGCGAGCACTTGATGCACCCGCGCCCCGTCGGCCTGGAGGACGAGGTCGGGCGGGTCTACCTCCAGCTCGAGCCGGATTCCGCGCGCCTGCGTGCTCGGTCGCCATTCTGCGGCGACTCGGTCGAGGAGCGCGCCCACCCCGACCGGGGCACGCGCCAATGGGACGGCGCCCGACTCGAGCTTCGAGAGCTCGAGCAACTGCTCGACGAGGTTCCCGAGCCGCTCGACGTGCTGGAGCATCGCGTCGAGGCTCGCCGCATCGGACGGCTCGACGCCGTCGACGAGGTTCTCGAGCATCGCGCGCAGCGCTCCGAGCGGTGTCCGCAGCTCGTGGGAGACGTTCGCGACGAGGTCGCGGCGCACGCGATCGACCTCCGCCAGGTCGGCAGCCATTCGGTTGAACGCCCGGCCGAGCTCCCCGACCTCGTCCAGCGAGCTCTCCGTCACCCGCCGGCCGTACTCACCACGGGCCATCGCACGCGCGGCCACGGCCATCTCGCGCAGCGGATAGGTCATCCCGTGCGCGAGCACCTGGACGAGCGCGAGCGCGAGCGCGGCTGCGGCGAGGCCCGTCACGATCGGCGAGAGCCCAGCCCGCTCACCGAGGAGGACGACGACGACCGTCACGCCGACGGCCGCGACGATCACGACGCCGAGCTTCAGCTTGATCGAGCCGAGGAAGTCGAGAGGTCTCACGGCTGCCAGCTCACAGCGTGGTCGTGTCGAGCGCGTAGCCGATCCCGTGCACGGTGCGAATCACGTCTGTGCCCAGCTTGCGCCGCAGCGCGCGCACGTGCGAGTCGACGGTGCGCTCGCCGGCGCCGACGCGGTAACCCCAGACCTCCTCGAGCAGCCGCCGCCTGCCGAAGACGACGTGCGGCGTCAGCGCGAGCTTGTGGAGGAGCGCGAACTCGGTCGGGGTCAGGTGGACGTCTCGCCCTGAGGCGCGCACTCGCCTGGTCGCGGCGTCGATCGAGAGCGAGCCGAGCCGGAGCGGCTCGTCCTCCGACGCGGGCGGCCGCTCGGCCCGGCGGAGCAGTGCCCGCACGCGAGCCACGAGCTCACGGGGGCTGAAGGGCTTCGACATGTAGTCGTCGGCGCCCACCGCGAGCCCGACCTCGAGATCGGCCTCGGAGTCACGGGCGGTCAGCATCAGGACGGGCACATGCCGGTCGCGCTGGATTCGTCGGCAGACCTCGAGCCCGTCCAGCCCGGGCAGCATCAGGTCGAGTACGACGAGATCCGGTCGGAACCTTCGGCAGAGCTCGACGCCGCCTGGCCCGTCGGCCGCGAGCTCGACCTCGAAGCCCTCTGCGCGCAACCGTGCGGCCACCGACGCGGCGATCGACGGCTCGTCCTCGATCACCGCGATCCGTCGCTGCTCCATGGTCGGGATCGTACGAGGCTCCGACGGAGACGGCGTGTGGCTCTCGTGGAGGTTCCGTGCAGATCGAACGGCACGCGAAGCGCGCTCGTGATCGGGGCGTCCACCCGCGTCCGTTGCTTAACGCGGCCCGGCGCGCCTCGGCGATCTGCCGTCGCGGGGGCTGTATCGTCGCGATCGTCGATGTCAGACCAAGCCATCGCGCCCGTCTGGCCGCTCGAGACCGAGAGGCTCGTGTTACGCCCCTTCGGCGAGGGCGATCTCGACGCTCTGTACGCGATCCACTCGGATGCCGAGAACGTGCGCTACCTCTACAACGGGCCGCGCGACGGCGAGGAGGTACGCGCACTGCTCGGCAGGAAGATCGACGGAGCGGCAGTCTCAGGAGAGGGGGACTGGCTGAGCGCAGCGGTCGTACTCCGTCAGACGGGCGAGCTCATCGGAGATTGCAGCCTTCAGTGGGTGAGCCGGGAGCACCGCCAGGGTGAGGTGGGGTTCATCTTCAACCGCGCCTGCCACGGCCGCGGTTACGCGACCGAGGGTGCCCGAGCGGTACTGGGGATCGCGTTCGACGATCTGAGGCTCCACCGCGTCGTCGGTCGTTTGGAACCACGGAACACGGCCTCGGCTCGCGTTCTCGAGCGCCTCGGCATGCGTTGCGAGGCGCACCTGATCGAGAACGAGTTCGTCAAAGGTGAGTGGCAGAGCGAGCTCATCTACGCGTTGCTCGAGTCGGAGTGGCGCACTCGTCTCTGTGGTTCCAGGATGGCCCGCACGTAGGCTGGAATCCTCGACGGAGGAGGAGACGATGGAGCAGCGATCGCTCGGAGGCCAAGGACTGCGCGTGAGCGCGCTGGGACTCGGTTGCATGGGGATGTCGGAGTTCTACGGGCCGCCCGCGGAGGAGGCCGGGATCGCGACGATCCACCGTGCGCTCGCGCTCGGCGTCACCTTCCTCGACACCTCGGACATCTACGGGCCCTTCACGAACGAGCGTCTCGTCGGGCGCGCCATCGCGGGGCAGCGCGACGAGGTCGTACTCGCGACGAAGTTCGGGATCGTGCGCGACGAGAGCGGTGCGCGGCTCGGGGTCCGAGGAGATGCGGACTACATCCGTGCCGCCTGCGACGCCTCGCTCGAACGGCTCGGAGTCGAGACGATCGACCTCTACTACCAGCACAGGGTCGACCCCGAGACGCCGATCGAGGAGACCGTCGGCGCGATGGCAGAGCTCGTCGAAGCCGGGAAGGTGCGCTACCTCGGTCTCTCCGAGGCAAGTGCGGAGACGATCCGGCGTGCGCACGCCGTCCATCCGATCTCGGCGCTCCAGTCCGAGTACTCGCTCTGGACCCGCGACGTCGAGGCCGAGGTGCTGCCGACGCTGCGGGAGCTTGGAATCGGCCTCGTCGCCTACTCACCGCTCGGCCGCGGCTTCCTGACCGGCGCGATCCGCTCGCAGTCCGACTTCGCGGAGCAGGACTTTCGCGGAAGCCTGCCTCGCTTCGAGGACGAGAACCTGGAAGCGAACGTCCGGCTCGTCGAGCATGTCGAGTCGCTTG
>JACCRW010000428.1 GCA_013813345.1 Actinomycetota bacterium | reverse complement strand
GCGGACGAGCCGGACGCCGAGACCCCGGACCCCTGGGAGATCTGACGCCGAAGCGCCGGCGGGGCGCACCGGCCCCCGCTGTTGTCGCCTTCGCCGGCCTGATGGCCGTCGTTGCGCTCGTGAGCGCGCCGCCCGCGGCCACGCCGCAGCGCTCCCACAGCCTCGCCCCCGCCCTGAAGCTCGCGCGCGGGTACACGGCCGAGCTCTATGCCACGGGGCTCAGGCGGCCGACCGCGCTCGCCTTCGGCCCGGACGGCATCCTCTACGCGACGCAGGAGAAGGGCGAGATCGTCGCGATCGGACGCGGCACGGGCCGCCGCCGCATCGTGACCCGCGGCTTCAGGACTCCGCTCGGGCTCGCGTGGAGCGGCTCGACGCTCTTCGTCTCCGCCCAAGGGTCGCTACACCGGCTCGTCGTGCGCGGCAAGCGGGTCGTCTCGCGGCGGACGATCCTCGCCGGGCTCCCGTTCGGGCGCCACCAGCAGGACACGGTCGCGCTCGGCCCCGACGGCCGTCTCTACCTCGGTAGCGGCTCCACCTGCAATGCCTGCGTGGAGAAGGACAGGCGGAGCGGCGCGATCCTCTCGGTACGCCAGGACGGCAGCGATCTCCGCATCGTCGCGCGCGGCCTACGGAACCCGTTCGGTCTCGCGTTCGAACCGGACAGCGACCGGCTCTATGCGTCCGACAACGCGCGCGACGACCTCGGCGAGAGCGAACCGGCCGAGACGATCGTGCGCGTCGAGCAGGGTGCGCACTACGGCTGGCCCGGCTGCTGGTCGAGCTGGCGGGATCGCGAGCTGCGCGGGAGCTGTCGCGGCGTGACGAAGCCCGTTGCCCTGCTCGAGCCGCACTCGTCGGCAGACAGCCTCGCGTTCTGGCGCGGCCGGCTCTTTGTCGCCGAGTGGGGTCAGTATCTGAGCGAGCGCTGGGGGCGCAAGCTCGTGCGCGTCGATGTCCGCACCGGACGGGCGACGACGTTCGCCGACGGCTTCGAGCATCCGCTCGGACTCGCGGTCGAGCCGGGCGGCGGCGCGCTGCTCGTCGGCGACTGGGGCCGCGGCGTCGTCTACCGGATCAGTCGGCGCGCGGAATGATCCGCACTCTCACGGTCGCCGCGGCTTCGCGAAGGTCGCCGCCGCTGTCGCAAGTGCCTGTGCGATCCGGCGCTGGTAGGCGGCCGAGTGCAGCAGCGCAGCCTCGCGCCGGTGCGTCAGGAAGCCGGCCTCCACGAGCACGACCGGCACATCCGCCCAGTTGAACCCGATCAGGTCTGCGCGCTCGACGATCCCGAGATCGCGGGCTCCCGTCGCGCGCACGAGCTCGCTCTGGACGAGCCGGCCGGCACGCGCGCTCGGCGCGTAGACATCGTCGGTCCAGCCGCGCCTGCGCGCCGGCACGAGCATCGAGACACCGTGCTGGGTTCGATCGGTAGAGCCGTCGGCGTGGATCCGGATCATCAGCGCCGCGCCGCGGGCGTTGCAGAACCGCGCCCGCTCGCGGTTGCCGCCGCGATAGCCCGCTCGCTCCCTCGTCAACGCGACGCGAAAGCCTCGCGCGAGCAGCGCCGCGCGGGTGCGCCGCGCGATCGCGAGCGCCACGGGCGCCTCGCCGACCGTGCCGCCGCCGTCCTTCACCTTCAGCTCCCGCGAGCCCGGTCCGATCGGCTCGAGCTGACGACCGACGTTGGGCGCCGTGCCGTGGCCGGGGTCGAGGCAGATCAGCGCGGCGGCGAGCGTCTCGACGAGCACGGGCGTCACCGTACTAGGGTCCCTCGAAAAAGGAGGAACGGTGTTCGCACGAGTCAGCACGTACGAGATCGCCGGCGGGAGGATGGACGACGCCGTCAAGAGCTTCGGATCGGCCCTCGAGGAGATCCGCAAGCTCGAGGGCTTCAGCGAGGCGTTCTTCCTCGTGGACGAGGAGGACGATCGCGCGACGGCGCTGACGCTGTGGACGAACCGAGCCTCGCTCGAGGCGAGCCGGACCACGGCAAGCCGGCTCCGAACCACCGCGGCGAACTCGGTCGAGAGCGCCGTCGTCAGCGCGTACGAGTACGAGGTGGCCGTGCACGTCGTCGGATCGCACTAGACGAGAGGGGGAGCGCTCGCGCGCTCCCCCTGGAACCGAACCCGCTCTCCTGAAGGGTTACTTCCCCTTGTGGATGACGATGCTCCCGCCCGCGATCTCCTGCGTGTTGGAGCTGTCGATGTCGTCGCTACCCGACGCGTTGTCGTAGACCGTCGTGTCGCTCGACCTGTCCCAGATCTTCATCCGGAACCTGTCGGTGCCGCCGCCGCCGGCGAGCTGGCCGTCGGTGACGGTGAGCAGGAAGCCGTAGTTGCCGCTGCCGTTGATGGTGCCGGCGCCCTTGAACTGGCCCTTGGCGCCCGAGACGACGAGCCACTCGTAGTTCGAGCTGTGGAAGTTCAGGTTCCCAGCATGGAACTGGAACTCGGTGCTGCCGCTCGGCGTTCTCGCGCCCTTCAGGTACTTGGCGTTGAAGCCGAAGTTCGCACGGCCCGTCAGGCTCGGTTCCGGGCGGTAGGCACCCGCCGGCGAGTTGATCCAGCCGCCGCCCGTGACGTGACCGACGTTCGGGTCGTAGACCACCACGAGCGTCTCGTCGAAGCCGGAGCCGCCGTCGTCGTCCGTGACCGTCACCCGGATCGTGTAGACGCCGGGGTTGGCGAGCTGCCTGCTGTCCGTGCACGTCCCCGAGCCGTTCGTCTCGGTCACGCTGCCGTTCGTCTCGCCGAGGCCGTTGTCCCAGCTGATCTTGCAGGTGTGGGTGTCACCCGTGCCAACGTCGCCGAAGCTCGCCGCGACATTGACCGTGCTGCCCATCGTGTAGAGCGATCCATACGGCGGGCTCGTGATCGTCACGGTCGGATTCTGGTTCGTGACCGTGACGGAGGCCGAGTACTCGGTCTCGCCGCCGTCTTTGTCCCGGATCTTGCCCTTCGCGTTCCGCGT
>JACCRW010000413.1 GCA_013813345.1 Actinomycetota bacterium | reverse complement strand
AGGGTCGCGTTGAGCTGCTGCCGGTTCGGCGTGAACAGCACCTCCTGCACGTTCCCGTTGTCGATCTGGGCGATCAGCTGCGAGTAGGTGACCTTCTTCTCGCCGTCGCGCTTCGGGATCAGCGTCTGGCTCGCGAGCCACACGAGCAGGACGATGACGATCAGGGGGAAGAGCGCGCTGCGGAAGAATCGATTCACAAGGGGTCTGCGCGGAGGGTAGCAGCCTGAATCCCGACAACTACCCCCATTTGGGGCGGGATCCGCGCCGTCATCAACCCTTAATGAGGCGGGATCAGATCCGGGTGCAGCACCGCCACGTAGGGAAGGTTGCGATACCGCTCGTCGAAGTCGAGCCCGTAGCCGATCACGAACCTATTCGGGATCTCAAAGCCCACGTAGGCGACCGGGACATCGACCTCGCGCCGCTCCGGCTTCGTCAGGAGCGCGCAGATCTCGACCGTGGCCGGCTTTCGCGCTCTCAGGCTGCGCATCAGGTAGGAGAGGGTGAGGCCCGAGTCGATGATGTCCTCCACGACCAGCACATGTCGGTCGGAGATGTTGATGTCGAGATCCTTGAGGATCCGGACGACGCCGGACGAATCGGTGCCCGCGCCGTAGCTCGAGATCGCCATGAAGTCGATCTCGCAAGGCACCGTCAGCTCCCGCATCAGGTCGGCCATGAAGAAGACCGCGCCCTTCAGGACGCCGACGAGGAGGAGATCGCGACCGCTGTAGTCGCGGGAGATCTCGACGCCGAGCTCGGCGATGCGCGCCTGCAGCTCCGGCTCGCCGATCAGGATCTCGCCCACGCCCTCCTCGATGCTCAGGCTCGCTTCCACGTCACGACCCCCTCCCAACCCGGCGCCTCGGCGACCTCCGGCACCGCGACGACCTCCTCGCCGCGGACGACGAGCGGCCAGCCGTCGCGCTCCGCCTTCGGCACCTTCGCGTCCACGAGCAGATCCTGCACCTTCTTGCGCCGGCCTGCGAGCCGGTCTCCCGGTTGGCGGCCGCGCACCTCGAGCCCTGCCGTTTTCGACTCGAGCGTCCACGGCCCCCAGACGACTGCTCCCTCGAGGCGCAGCGAGTCGTACTCGCGCACCGCGCGGAGTCCGTCGCCGAGGTCTGCGGACTTGGTGCCCGAGTGGCTCGAGAGCAGCGCCGCGAGGGTTCGCTCGAGCGTTCGCGGCAGGCGCGGGGCCTCCTCGGCGAGCGCGAGCAGGTTCTCTCGGGCCCGAGCGTCGAGCCGGTCGAGGAGCGGCAGGAGCTCGGCGCGCATCAGGCCGCGCTTCGTCTCCGGGTTGGACGAATCGACCCGGAACGGGAGCCCGCGCTCGCGGCAGTACGCCTCCGTCTCCTCGCGCCAGATCCCGAGCAGCGGCCGTACGACGTCGTCCTCCCGCTTCGGCTTGATCCCGCCCGGCCGGCCGCTCGAGACGAGCCGGTAGAGGACGGTCTCGACCTGATCCGAGGCAGTGTGGCCGGTCGCGCGCAGCCCGCGGCCCTCTGTCGCCGAGTAGCGGGCGTCGCGGAGCGTCGCCTCGGAGGGACTTTGTGTTTCAGAAACACAAGCCACGAGCTCGGCGTCGAAGGCCTCGCGGCAGAATCGGGCGTCCTCGTCCGACTCGGCGCCGCGCAGGCCGTGGTTCACGTGCAGAGCCGAGACGCGGTAGCCGAGCGCGCCGAGCGCGTGCCAGAGGCAGGTGGAATCGGCGCCGCCTGAGACGAGGCAGGCGACCTCGCCGCGCGGCGGGATCAGGTCGTGCTGCCGGATAAAGGCTTCGGTGCGCTCGAGCATGGGCGTCATTGTCGCGCACACAGCGGAGCGGAGGCGCGAGGAGCTTGTGTTGCAACAACACAAGCGTCGTTCATCCCACGAAACCAAGCGAAAGACGGGCGCTTGTGTTGGAACAACACAAGCTCCTCGACGGCTCAGAACGCCGGCGCCGCCGTCCACGCCTCGAGGAGCGCGATCGCCTGTTCGAGCTCCGTGCGGTCGACCCGATAGGGCTCGGCGAGCGGGACGCGCTCCAGGATTCGACCGGGGGGCACGCCGGAGACGGCGAGGAGCAGGTACCGGACCTGCGCGCCGTGGGCGACGAGCGCGATCCGCTTCTCCGGGCGCTCGAGTAGGAGCCGGAAGCCCCGCACGTACCGCCGCGCGGCGGCGACGCGGCTCTCGCCGCCTCCGGGACATTCGTCCTCGGGGCCCGACGAGCCGACCCACTCTTCGTAGCCGTCGGTCCAGGTCGTCCCCTCCCAGCGGCCGAACCGGATCTCGTCGAGCTCCGGGATCTCGAGCAACGGCGCTTCCGGCCACGCGAGCTCGGCGGTGCGACGCGTCCGCTCGAAGCTCGTGTGCGCGGCGCGCTCAACGGGCCCGACGGCCGCACCGAGCGCGCGGGCCTGCTCCTCACCTCGGGAGGTCAGCGCGACGAGCACCGTCGGATCGCCGTTGAGCTGGTCGCCGACGTTGAGCTCGCTCTCGCCGTGGCGGGCGATGACGAGCTCCCTCACAGGAGGACGCTGCGGTAGTCCAGCGCGTGCGTCATCCCGACCGTCTCGTAGAGACCGATCGCCACGTCGTTGTCGGCTCGCACGAAGAGGCAGACGTGTGGAACGCGCTCGAGCAGCAGGCGGAGGAGATCGCGCAATCCCGCCGCAGCGTGTCCCTTGCCGCGCGCCTCCGGATCCGTCCACACCTGCTGGAGCTGAATCGCGGACGGCGTCCAAGCCGACGCCTCGGCCTTGAAGAGAATGACGCCGTCCGCTTCCCAGATCCACGAGCGGCCCTCCTCGACCTGGGCGCGCGTCCGCCAGCGGAAGCCGTCGGCGTCGCGTCTGAGCGGGTCGACACCCAGCTCGAGCTCGTGGGCGGCGGCGCACGCCGGTACGAGTAGAGGCAGATCGTCGAGGGTGGCCGCCCGCAGCGCCGTTTCGCCCGGCTCGAGCGGCTCCGAGCTGACGTAGACGGGCTGCCCCGGCCGGTCCTCACGGGGCGGATCGACCCGCCCCATCAGGCTCTCCCAGAGTTCGCCGACAGCGCTCTGCTCGCCGATCAGCATTCGCGCCCCGACCCGCGCGGCCGCATCGGCGAAGGCCCCGCACCCGCGTCCCGACGGCACCACGTTCGTGCCCGTGTGGCAGAGCGCGACGAGTCACCCGTCCTCCTCGAGCCCGGCGAACCGCCCGAGGCCTCTGCGCGCCACATCCT
>JACCRW010000412.1 GCA_013813345.1 Actinomycetota bacterium | reverse complement strand
GAGCTCCTGCGCTTCCGCCCCGACCCCGAGACGATCGTGCGCTTCCTGCACGCGGCGATGCGCCGCTGCGTCCCCGGTGCTCCCGTTCTCGTCGACCGGTCGGACCAGAATGCGGTGCGGCTCGCCGGCTCGCTCGAGGAGGCGGCCAGGGCGGCGCTCGCCGCCCGGGAGCCGACGCCCGCATGATCGCGCTGTTCTGGGATATCGATGGAACGCTCCTGACGACGGCGCGGGCCGGGGTCTTCTCGCTCGAGGCGGCGCTCGAGGAGGTGAGCGGCGTCCGCACGAGCCTCCAGGGAATGGCGACTGCCGGGATGACCGACTACTCGATCGCCGAGGCCGCGCTCGCCCGCGTCGGTCACGCGGCCGACGAGGAGACCGTGCAGCGGTTTCTCCTCATCCACGGGAAGCAACTCGCCAGCTTCCTGCACCGCCGCGAGGGCGAGGTGCTGCCGGGTGTCCGAGAGGTGCTCGAAGATCTCGACGGACGGGACGAGGTGGCGAACCTCCTGCTCACCGGGAACACGGAGGCCGGCGCGGCAGCCAAGCTCGCTCACTACGGGCTCGACGGCTTCTTCCGGCTGGGTGGCGCCTTCTCGGTGGGGCCGGGCGAGCGCGCTGAGATCGCGCGGAGGGCGCTTCCCTTCGCGAACGGCGCCGACGCGTTCGTGATCGGCGACACGCCGGCGGACATCGAGTGCGGGAACGCGATCGAGGCGAGGACAATCGCGGTCGCGACGGGCTCCTACACGGTTGCCCAGCTCGCCGAGCACGAGCCGTGGCTCCTGCTCGAGCGGCTGCCTGCGCCGGCGCGCTTTCGCGAGCTGCTCGGCCTCTCGGGCTGACTCAACCGTCCCGCTTGACGTCTCCGTCTGTCTCGATCTCGACGCGTTCCCTGCGGAGCTCGTCCCGCACGCGCTCGGTGACCGTCTCGACCTGCTTGCGAATCACAACTCGCTCTGTGAGGACGACTTCCTTCGTGACCACGAGCCGCTCCTCGTAGACGGGGATCGAGATCGAGCCATCCGCGAGCGTCTCGATCCCGCCGGCGTCGCCGTCCTCGACCGGCGCCCGCTCGAGCTCGACCCGTTCGCGCGTCTTCTCGATCAGCTCGTCTACCTTGAGCGTGTCCACCCGCTTCTTCGCCTTCACGGAACCCGCGCCCCGCCACCTCGTTCCAACGGTCGCGACCTCTTCGTGACGGATCACCACCGCCTCGTCCGACGGCTCGGGTGGCACGTCGAGACCACGCCGCGCCTGTGTCCAATCCTCGTCTCCGGCCATGCGCAACCCCTTCTTTCGTGCGGGATGAGCGAGGGGGCGGGACCCGCCCCCTCGCCTTCCGCGGTCGGCTAGCGATCCTCGTCGACGTCGACGCGCTCCTTGCGCACCTCGTCCGACACGGTCTCGGTCTCGGTCTCCGTGTCCTTTTCGAGCGTGATCCGCTCCTTGCCGACGACCTGCTTCTGGACGACCGCCTCCTCGCGGTGGAGCGGCATCTCGATCTCCTCCTCGCCGATCTCGGCGCCGCTGACCACCTCGTCCATCGGCTGACGGGTGACCTTCGCCGTCTCGCGCTTCAGCTTGACGTCGAGGTTCGCGTCCTCGGTCTCGACCCACTTGCGCAGCCGCACGCTGCCAGACTCGACCTGCCGCGTGCCAACCTCGAGCTCCTCCTCCGAGCGGACGACGCTCGGGGTGTCGCCGCGATCGTGATCGTCTTCGCGTGAGAGGCCCTGATCGATCGCCCGTCCGCGGCCACCCTCGGGCAGGCCGGTCTCGGAGCGCCGCTCCGAGTACGCGAGCCCGTAGTGGGCGTACAGCTCGCCCTCGGTATCCTGGCCGATCTCGTCGCCGTCGACGTCGGGCGAGTCCTTGACCTGCTCCTTCGCGTACGGGACTGTGATGCCGTCGTCCCCCAGCGCCGCGCCCTCGATAGGAACGAGCACGCGCTTGGTTCCCAGGAACCCGGTCCCGATCCCGATCCACTCCGGGGCATTGGTCTGCTCGTCGTAGAAGACCTCCTCGACCGTGCCGATCTTCTCCCCCTCGGAGGAATAGACGGCCTCGCCCTGCATCTGCTCGAGTTGAGCCATCGTCAGCTTCTGCTGTTCCATCTCGATCTCCTTTCGCCTGTCGCGCTGCGTTAGTTGGTCGCGCTGCCGGGACGGCGCGTGGTGTACTGCTCGGTCACGCCGGTCGGCGGCTGATTGTCCTGCTCTTGGGCTTTTTCCTTGGCAGCCTGGGCCTCTTCCTTCGCGCGGCTCATGCCGGTGTCCAGGTCCTGCTTGAGCTGCTCCTTGTTCTCCTGACCCTTCTGGTAGGCGCCCTCGAGCATCTTTCCGGCCACCTCGCGGCCACCGAGGCCGAAGGCGAGCGCCGATGCGAGAGCGATCGCGCCGAGCAGGAGCGTGTAGGTCGTGACCACGATGTCGTGCGCGATCTTGAGCTGCTCGAGGATCATGAAGGTCGCGATCGTCATCACCAGGATCGGCGCGACCGTCGCGACGATCTTGCCGAGACCCGTATCGCCCATCACGCGTGTGACGAGCGTCGCGATTCCGGCCGCCACGGCGCTTGCGACCAGGAAGATCAGCAAGGCCGCGAGCACGTTCGGCAGGTACGCGTAGATCGCGGCGACGAAGTTCGTCAGCGCCTCGATCCCGAGCACGGAGACGGCGAGCGAGATCACGCCGAGGAGAACCGCCCAGAACGCGATTCTGCCGAGCAGGTTCGA
>JACCRW010000375.1 GCA_013813345.1 Actinomycetota bacterium | reverse complement strand
TGATCGGCCTTCTGCCCATACCAGGACCGGTCGATGAGGCCGTTTTGCTCATCGTGGCGGTGCCTCTCTTTGTTTTCTACCGGCCGATGATGCGAGAGGCTTGGCAGCAGGCCGACAACACGAGTTTTGCTAGTCAAAACTCTAGACCCTCCTAGGAGAGATTTCGGCAGACGCCGCCCGGCCGATATCGCCAAGCCCTCCTAGTCGGCCGTGACCTCGTTCACGCGCGCACGGCCGTCGAGCTCGGTGATCCAGACGACGTAGTAGCGCGCCTCGGTCTCGTCGAGCTCCCAGCTCGTGCTTGCGGCCACCGGCTTGCCGTCGGCGACGACCTGGAACGGACCATCCGGCGATGCGCCTGCCTGAATCTCGGCGGTGAAGCCCGGAGTGTCGGTCGCGACGGTGATCGAGGAGACGCGCCCGCTCTCACCGGCGTCGAGGACGAGTCCGACCCCCTCCTTGGTCGAGGAGAAGTCCTCGTAGGTCTCGGTCGTCCAGTAGGAGGCAGGGTCGTCGTCCGTCGCCTCGGCGACCGCCTCGGGGTGCTCGGCGCCGTCGCCCTGCGGATCGTACGACCCCACCCCGGCGAGCGTTACCGGCGTCGAGCCGGGCGCTGCGCCTGGCTCACCACCGTCCTCTCCGCGCAGGAGCAGCAGCCCGCCGACGACGGCCGCGAGCACGAGCGCGGCGAGCAGGACGAGGAGGAGCGGCGCGCGCCTGCTCCGGCCCGCAGGTTTGGCTCGCGTCCGGCTCCGCTTGACCACGGGGCTCCTGACAATCATCGTCGCGTCGCCGTCGGGCCGGCCGTCGAGCTCGGCGAGACACGCCTCGAGCTCGGCGACGACGTCGGCCATCGAGCCGGGCCGTTCCTTCGGCTCCTTCGCCATGCAGCGCTCGACGAGCGTCGCCAACCTGAGCTGCGCATCGGGCCTCGCCTCGAGCACGCTCGGGACCGGCTCGTTCACGTGGCGCAGCGCGACGGTGAGGAAGTTGTCGCCGGAATACGGCACAGCGCCTGCGAGCAGCTCGTAGAGGACGACACCGAAGGAGTAGACGTCGGTTTGGGCATCGACGCGCTCGCCGCGAGCCTGCTCGGGAGCGATGTAGTGGCTCGTTCCGAGCACGGTGCCGGTCTCCGTGTGCCCGACGGCGTCGAGCGAGCGCGCGATCCCGAAATCGGTCACCTTGGCGCGGCCGTCGCCGTCAACGAGCACGTTCTGCGGCTTGATGTCGCGGTGGATCAGACCCCGCTGGTGGGCAAAGGAGACCGCCCGCCCCACCTCGAGCGCGACCTCGAGCGCGCGCCGAACGGGCAGCGGCCCGCCTCGCTCGACGAGATCCTTCAACGTCTCGCCCTCGACGAACTCGAAGACGATGAACTGGCGGCCGTCCTCCTCGCCGCGGTCTATCACCGTCACGATCCCTGGGTGCGAGAGCTGCGCGGCCGCCCGGGCCTCGTGCCGGAAGCGCGCGACGTAGTCGTCGTCCTCGCCGAAGTGCTCGTGCAGGATCTTCAGCGCGACGTTCCGCTCGAGCTGCGTGTCGTACGCGCAGTAAACGGTCGACATCCCGCCCTTGCCGACGGCGTCCTTCAGCTCGTAGCGCTCCGCGATCAGTTGTCCCACCAGCGCCACGGTACCGTTCACCCGTCCGAGAAACGCCGCTAGGCCAGGGTCGCGGCGAGCGCCTCTTCCCAGACGGCGAGGGCCTCGTCCAGCTCGGCGTCGGTGATCACGAGCGGACAGAGGACGCGGATGCAGTTCGAGTAGACGCCGGCCTTGAGCAGGAGCAGGCCGCGCTTCAGGGCCGCATCGATCACGCCCTGGGCGAGAGCCGGCGCGGGGGCCTTCGTGGCGCGATCCTCGACGAGCTCGAGCGCGAGCATGGCGCCGAGACCCCGGACGTCCCCGATCGCCGCAAATCGCTCCTGCCATGCGAGCATCCGGGCGCGCATGGTCTCGCCGATCGCATTCGCGCGTTCGATCAGGCCTTCGTCGTCGATCACGTCGAGCACGGCGAGCGCGGCCGCCTGCGCGACGGGGTTGCCGACGTAGGTGCCGCCGACGGCGCCGTCGTGAGCGGCGTCCATGATCTCCGCCTTGCCGAGCACGCCCGAGAGCGGCAGCCCCGCCGCGATCGACTTCGCGACGACGATCAGGTCCGGCTCGACTCCCGAATGCTCGATCGCGAAGAACCTGCCGGTGCGCGCGAAGGCCGACTGCACCTCGTCCGCGATCAGGAGGATTCCGTGCTCGTCGCAGAGCTCGCGCAGCGCGACCAGGTACTCGTCCGGGGCCGGATGAAATCCGCCCTCGCCCTGCTGCGGCTCGATGATGATCGCCGCCACCTGCTCCGCGGCGACCTGGGTGGCGAAGAGGTTGCGCAGCTCAGCGAGCGCCGTCTCGGTGTCCGGGCCGCGATAGCTCTGCGGGAAGGGCGCGCGATAGACCTCGGGCGCGAGCGGGCCCATCCCGAGCTTGTACGGGTACGGCTTCGAGGTGAGCGTCAGCGAGAGCAGCGTGCGGCCGTGGAAGGCCCCCTCGAACGCGATCACCGCCGGCCGGCCGGTGTAGAGGCGTGCGAACTTGACCGCGTTCTCGACCGCCTCGGTGCCGGCGTTGAAGAAGGCGGCCTTCGCCGGGCCGCGGAACGGCGCCTGCGCGAGCAGGCGCTCGGCGAGCTCGACGTACCCCACATACGGGACGACGGTGAAGTCGGTGTGGGCGAAGCGCGTCAGCTGCTCGGCCGCGGCCTCCACCACCCGCGGGTGCGAGTGCCCGACGTTCAGGCAGCCGACGCCGCCCGTGAAGTCGATGAAGACGTTGCCGTCCACGTCGGTCAGCGTGGCGCCCCGGCCCTCGTGGGCGACGATCGGCAACGCGATCGTCTTCGCGTTCGCGATCACGCGCTCCTTGCGCGCCAGGATCTCCTGCGAGCGTGGCCCCGGGATCGCCGTCCGGAGCTCGATCGTCTTCGTGGCGGCCACGAGGGCAGCGTACTACTCTCGCCGGAGTGGACGAATCCAGCTTCGATCCCCACCCGCTGCGCCAGTTCCAGCGCTGGTTCCGCGAGGCGCGCGAGAGCGATATCGCGGTGCCCGAGGCGACGACGCTCGCAACCGCCACGCGCGCGGGACGCCCCTCGGCGCGGATGGTGCTGATGAAGCACTTCGACGAGCGCGGCTTCGCGTTCCACACGAACTACGAGAGCCGCAAGGGACTCGAGCTGGCAGCGAACCCGCAGGCGGCGCTGCTCTTCCACTGGCAGCCGCAGGGCCGGCAGGTCCGCGTCGAGGGGAGGGTCGAGCGGGTGGCGCCGGAGGAGTCGGAGGAGTACTTCCGGACGCGCCCGCCGGCGAGCCGGGTCGCCGCCTGGGCCTCGCCGCAGAGCCGCCGGCTCGCGGACCGTGCCGAGCTCGACCGTCTCTACGCGGAGGCGCGCCAGCGGTTCGCGGACGAGGACGTGCCTCTGCCGCCACACTGGGGCGGCTTCCGGCTCGTCCCGGACGCCTACGAGTTCTGGCAGCACGGCGACGACCGGCTGCACGACCGGGTCTGCTACGGGCGCGACGGTGCCGGCTGGCGCCGCTTCCGGCTCGCGCCGTGACGGTTCACGGACAGATCGTCTGCCCGTACCCAAGCTCCCGTTCCTCCTCCTTCGAGCACGGATAGATGCCGGGGCGGCGCGTCTCGACTGTGCGGCTCGCGACCTCCGCGCC
>JACCRW010000350.1 GCA_013813345.1 Actinomycetota bacterium | reverse complement strand
GCGCCGTCCCGAGAGGCGGCGCACCCGAACCGCTCTGCGTACGATCGGCGGGTGGTAGCCACCGTCCGAGTCGGAACCTGCTCCTGGGCAGACGAGACGCTGACGAAGGTCTGGTATCCGCCGGGAGTTCGCTCCGCCGAAGAGCGACTGCGTCATTACTCCGACCGCTTCGGCGTCGTCGAGGCGAACTCGACCTATTACCGTCTGCCCGATGCGACCCTCGTCGGGCACTGGGCGGAGCGGACGCCGCCGGGGTTCACGATGCACGTGAAGGCGATCGGGCTGATGACCCGGCATCCGGTGAAGCTCGAGGCGCTTCCCGAGGACCTGCGAGACGTGATGCCGGTCGACGAGCGCGGTCGGGTCGACCGGCCGCCCCGAGAGCTGCGCGCCGAGGTCTTCCGGCGCTTCGCCGCAGCGCTCGAGCCTCTGCGGCTGACCGGCAAGCTCGGCGGGATCCTGCTCCAGTTCCCGTCCTACGTCGTCCACAAGCCGGCCTCGCTCGAGTACATCGAGTGGGCGCAGGAGCAGCTTCCCGGCGACGAGCTGCTGCTCGAGTTCCGCCATCGAAGCTGGCTGGACGAGGAGCATCGGGCCGAGACGCTCGCCTTTCTCGAGAGCCGCGGTCTCACCTACGTGATCGTCGACGCGCCGAAGACGGCGGCGAAGAACCTCGTCCAGACGGTTGTCGGGCGGACGAGCGGGACCGCATATGTTCGCTTCCACGGCCGGAATGCGGCGACCTGGAACAAGCGCACGGGCAGCGCGGCCGAGCGCTTCGACTACCTCTACTCGGAGGAGGAGCTCGAAGAATGGGTCGAGCCGCTGCGCGAGCTGGCGGCGGACGCGGACGACGTCTACGCGATGTTCAACAACAACGGCCGCTCGACGATGCCGTCCTTCGGCGGGCTCGCGGGGCTCGACCCCCACGAGGTCGCGGGCGATCCGCAGAAGGGACTCGTCGCGCAGGCGCCTGCGAACGCGATGATGCTCCGCCAAGCGCTGGCCGACGCGGGCGTCCCGGCTGCCTAACCGCCGAGCTTGACGAGCGCCTTGCCGCGGTTCTCGCCGTTGAGCAGGCCGATGAAGGCGCGTGGAGCGTGCTCGAGCCCCTCGGTGACGTCTTCGCGGTACCGGAGCCGGCCGTCGCGCAAGAGGCCGGCGAGCCGGCTCAACCCCTCCTCGAAGCGGTGGGCGTAGTCGGTCACCAGAAACCCCTCGAGCCGCGCGCGGAAGACGATCAGGAAGCCGAGGTTGCGCGGGGCGAGCTCGGGCTCCGAGAGGTTGTACTGCGAGATCTGGCCGCAGATCGGGACGCGTGCGCCCACCGCGAGCCGCCGGAAGATGGTCTCGGAGAGAGCGCCGCCGACGTTGTCGAAGTAGATGTCGATCCCGTCCGGGCACGCCTCCTTCAGCGCGGCGTTGACATCGTCCGTCTTGTAATCGATCCCGACGTCGTAGCCGTAGAGCTCGGTCAAGTCCGTCACCTTCTCCGGCCCGCCGGCGAGCCCGACCGTCCGGCAGCCAGCGACCTTCGCGAGCTGACCGACGATCTGGCCGACCGCGCCCGCCGCAGCGGAGACGACAACTGTGTCGCCCGGCTTCGGGCGGCCGACGTCGAAGAGACCGAAGTAGGCCGTGAGACCGGTCATGCCGACGACGTGCAGCCATGCGGGCGCTGGTGCGCGCTGTGGATCGATCTTTCGCAGCGCACTGCCGCGGGCAACTGCGTGTTCCTGCCAGCCGAGTTGCCCGACGACGAGGTCGCCCGACGCGTAGCGACGATCGCCGCTCTCGATCACCTCGCCGACGACCTGGCCGGGCATCACCTCGCCGATCCCGGTCGGCTTCGCGTAGGAGCGCGCCTCGCTCATCCGCCCGCGCATGTACGGGTCGAGCGAGAGCCACTGCGCGCGGACGAGCACCTCGCCCTGGCCGGGCTCGGGCAGCGGCGACTCCACGAGCGCGAAGTCGGACTCCTGCGGGAAGCCGGCCGGTCGGGCCGCGAGCGTGATCTGCCGATTCGTCATGGCCCCAGCCTCGCAGACGGTGCGTCATCGTCGAGAGGGAGCGCGCGCGGCGCGACCGGTGAGGAGTGGATGATCGAGGTCGTCGTCTGGCCGTAGACGACGAAACGGTCGAGGATCTCCTCCAGGTCGTCGATCGAGCGCAGGTGCAGCTTGAGGAAGAAGCAGTCCTCACCCGTGATCCGGTAGCACTCCACGACCTCCGGGGTCTCTCGCGCGACCTCCGGGATCTTGTGGAGCTGGCGACTCGCCGGCCGGACGCGCACGACTGC
>JACCRW010000338.1 GCA_013813345.1 Actinomycetota bacterium | reverse complement strand
ACGCCCGCGCCGGCCGCTCCCGCCCGGGGCGGTCTTGAAGCGGCTCGGCCCGAGCGGGCTGCGCGTCGGCGGCAACGATCTCGTGGACGTGCTCCAGCGGGCCTATGCCTCGTTTGCGGCTTCCGGGAACGACGCGTGAGCAAGCCCCGGGATCGGTCGCTGCAGGAGACGATGCGGGCGCGCCGCCAGGCGAAGCCGCTTCTCACCGTGGAGGAGCTCCGGCGGCGCGAGGCGGCACGCGAACAGGCGGCGATCGAGGACGAGGCCGCACGGCTCGTCGAGCTCTGGCGGCGGGCAGGCACGCAGGTCGACGCCGGTGGCGCCCTTGTCCCTCCGGTCTACCGAGCGATCTTCGCGCTCGACTCCGACGCCTATTACGGCAGCCGGCACTGGGGTCGGCGAGCGAAGGCGCAGCTTGCCGCGGCGCCCGAGTGCGAGGTCGAGCGCTGCGACGAGCACGCCGATCTCGCGGTCCGACTGCTGGACCAGCGCGCGCTCGGCGAGGAGCGGGTGGGCGTCGACCTGATCGCGCTCTGCGAGTCGTGCGCGCGGCGAGCGGACAGGCAGAGCCGAGCGCTGGGCCGACCGCTCAGCCGCGAGGAGATCGCACGACTCGATCCGCGTCGGCCTCTCTACGACCCGGACGCGATCTCAGCGCTGAGGGCGCGGTACGCCCGCCCGCTCCGCCGCTCCGACCTCCGACGTTAGGCGATCGCGCGGTACGCATCGAGGTACGCATCGACCATCCGGTCGATCCCAAATCGGGCCACCGCGTGCTCGCGGATCGCCGCGCGGTCGAGCCGCTCCGCACGTTCGAGCGCGGCCACCGCTCCGGCGATGTCCTCGACGAGGAAACCGGTCGTCCCGTCCTCGATCAGCTCGGGCATCGAGCCGCGCGGGAACGCGAGCACGGGCGTCCCGCAGGCCATCGCCTCGACGACGCTGTAGCCGAACGGCTCCTCGAACGAGATCAGGTGCAGGAGCGCGCGAGCGCCGCCGAGGAGCTCCGACCGCTCGTCCGGCCCGACGGGGCCGAGGTAGCGCACGCTGTCGCCGTCGAGTCGCGGCTTCACGAGCTCCTCGAAGTAGCGCTCGTCCTGGACGATCCCCGCAAGAATCAGAGGGATCCCCGTCCGCTCGGCGACCTCGATCGCCTCGACGGTGCCTTTGTGAGGATGGATCCGGCCGAAGAAGAGCAGGTACTCGCCGGGCGACGGGTGCAGCGCGAATGCGTCGGTGTCGATCCCGTGATGGATCGTCGCGAGGTAGTCGAGGCTCGGGTGCCGGTCGGCGTCGCTGATCGCGACGTAGGCGGAGCTCGCGTCGTAGCGCTGGTAGACGGGCAGGATCCGCGGCGACGAGAAGCCGTGGATCGTCGTCAGGACGGGCGTTTCCACGAGCTCGCTGTAGGTCAGCGGCAGGAAGTCGAAGCTGTTGTGGATCACATCGAGCTCGGCCGCGCGCTCGAACGCATGGGCGATATGCAGACACTCGCTCACCTTCGGATCGACTTCCGGATCCTCCTCGTAGCCGTGCGGGACGACCGATGCGAGCCGGCCGGCGGTGAGCGAATCCCCGCTCGCGAAGAGCGTCACGTCGACTCCTCGCGCGACGAGCCCTTCGGCGAGGAGTGAGGCGAACTGCTCCCAGGGGCCGTAGTGGCGCGGCGGCACCCGCCAGGCGACGGGCGCCAGGATCCCGACCCGCAGGTCGGTCACGCCGGGTCGGGAGCGGCGGCGCGCGCGGTCAGGAGCTCGATCGGGACGACCTCGAGCGCCCGGAGGTGGGTGGCGCCGAGCACGACCTCCGGCGCCTGACCGGCCTCGTGCGCCTCGAGCCAGCGCGCCGCGCAGAGGCACCAGCGGTCGCCCGGTCGCACACCCTCGAACCCCCACTCTGGCCGCGGGGTCGAGAGATCGTTCCCGGCCGCGCGACTGAAGGCGAGGAACTCCTCGGTCATGACGGCGCAGACGGTGTGGCTCCCGAGATCCTCCGGCCCGGTTGCGCAGCAGGCGTCGCGGAAGAAACCGGTCATGGGGTCGGCAGAGCACGGCAGCAGCTCGCCGCCGACGACGTTCACATCGGGGTCACGGCTCATCGGGCGAGAGCGTAACGACCTCGACCGCGTAGAGGTCGTAGGGGAAGGCCTCGAGGATGCGCTGTCGCGGCTCGGGCACGGTGAAGAAGCGCGGGAGCGCGCGCTCGCGGAGCCACCCGAGATCGGGACGGGCGGCGAGCACGGCGTTGACGGCACTGCGGTCGCCGCCAAGGGCGACGAACTCGATCCGGGCTCGATGCGGCGTGAGAATGCGAGCGGCGGTCTCGGCCGCATCGTCCACGAGCTCGCGTGCCTGCTCGTCGCGGCGGCGGCGGAAGCGGTTCGCCGACGAGCCGCCCTTCTTGTGGCGGTTCTTGACGAAGCGGGAGCCGACCTTCGAGGCGACGAGCCGTTCGCCCTCGAAGACGCCGACCGCGTAGCCGCCGAGCCGGACGAGCAGAGCGGCGACGACGTGG
Source organism: Actinomycetota bacterium (assembly GCA_013813345.1). Classification (GTDB taxonomy): domain Bacteria; phylum Actinomycetota; class Thermoleophilia; order Gaiellales; family Gaiellaceae; genus Gaiellasilicea. Next base: position 718 of record JACCRW010000338.1, on the reverse strand, counting down.
TCGGCTGCGATCTCCTCGAGCAGCGGCGCCGCGCGGACGCGGTCGTACTCGGCCTCGTGGGCGAGCCCGAAGGACGGCCGAATTGCCAGGCGCTCGCCGTCGTCGGGCTCGATTCGGACGGCTCCGCCGGCGTACGTCGTCCGCCCCGGACCCCCTTCCCCCGGCTCGAGCCGCTTGCGGAGGTTGTCCCGGCCGATGTATCGGGTCATCCGAGATCGACGACGGTGGCTCCGTCGGCCGAGTCGCTCTCCTGGCCGCCCACGAGCGGGTGGCTCGTCAGCTCCTCGCGCACGGCCTTGCGGACCGCTCCGGTGCCGCGGCCGTGGATGACACGAACGGTCGGGAGGCCGGCGAGCGCGGCGGCGTCCACGAAGGAGCGGACGGCCTCGCGCGCCTCCTGCCCGGTGCGCCCGCGAACATCGAGCTCGTCGGAGACGTCGGCGCTGGCGGTGGCGAGGATGCGAACCGGTGGCGAGTCTTCGAGCGGGCGGGCGCCGCGAGCATCCGGTCGCAGGCGGCCGAGCGCGATCCGGACGCGATGGCCGCCCGTGCCGACGACCTCCGCCTCGTCGCCGTCGATCGCAGCGATCGTGCCGCGGACGCCGACCGCCGGCGCCTCAACCGGGTCGCCGACGGCGAGCGGGCCTTGCAGTGGGAGCGGCTGGTCGAGCGCTCGGAGCGCGCGTTCCGTCCGGGCCGCGCGGGCCGAGGCCGCGCC
>JACCRW010000330.1 GCA_013813345.1 Actinomycetota bacterium | reverse complement strand
CGCGCGGCGAGGGCTGGATCGGCAAGCTGATGCTTCGGGGGAGCGGACAGGCGCGAGAAGCGGTTGCTCGTTGGGAGCCAGGCAGGAACAGGTTCGACGATCCACAGACGCTCGAGCACGTCCCTGTAGGGAAGCGTCGTCGTCTTCGCCGGCTTCTCGCCTTGCCCGCCGGTTGCTGCATCGCGGATCGTCTCGTACGTCGCTGTCGTCGACGACGCTGCGGCATAGGCGGCCATCCAACGTCTGAGCGCGGCCGGATTACGGACGGTGTGTCCCAGCTCTTCGAAGTCGTGGTCGATGATTCGCTGCAGATAGCCGTCGAGTTGGGCGCGTAGCGCACGCCCGTCGTAGCTGCGCAGACCGGGCAGTCCGGACGCGAGAATCTCGTGGACATACTCCTCGAGTCGAACGTCGGATGTACCACCGAGCGTCGGGCGAGTGCCGGCCAGGAGCGCACGCAAGCTCACCGTCGGCACACCGACGCCTCGTTCGGAGAGCGCGAGCGGACGCATCCGAACGGAGACGATCCGCGCCGCGCCGGAGTGCGTCGTCAGGCCGGAAGGAGCTGCCGATCCGGCGAGCAGGAACGCGCCGGCCTGGGCGCCGGCATCAACCGCCCGTCGCACGAGATCCCATGTATCAGGCACGTACTGCCACTCGTCGATCAGGACCGGGAACGGCCCGCTCAGCAGGCGTGACGGGTCGGCGGCCGCGAGCGCTCGTTGCGTCGGATCGTCCAGTGCATGGACGGTTCTAGCGCGCTCGGATGCTGTTGCCGTCTTACCAACGGCCTTCGCCCCCTCGAGCGCGAGAGCCGGCAGGCTGGCGGCGAGATCGTCGAGTTCGTCATCGACGACGCGTCGCCGATAGGTCACGATTCGGCTTGCCATCCTCGGCTACGCTACCAAAAGTCACTTCGCTGCGCTACCAAAACGACGCACCCTGCACTACCAATAGTCAATCCCGCTACGCGGGCGCGCAGGTCAGCAGCTCTTGCCGACCGAGACGAGCCCGCGGTCGGCGCTCGCGCGGTCCGGATACAGGATCGCCTCCCGCACCGCCGTCCGCATCAGGCCGAGCTTCGGTAGCGGATAGTTGTCGAGCTTGCGGCGGCTCGCAATGTAGTCGGCGCCGAAGGTCTCGGTCAGCGTCTCCTTCGGGTCGATTCCGCCGACAAGGCGGATGAGCGCCGGCAGCCGGCGCAACGGCACGTCGGTCGACACGTTCGTCTCGACCGTCCGCGCCAGCCCGGGGAAGTTGCGCAGCAGCCGCACCGGATCGAGCTGGTCGGCCATCGCCGAGAGGAAGCACCGCTGCCGCGCCATCCGCGTGTAGTCGTTCGAGTCCTTCCGCGAGCGCACGTAGGCGAGGGCCTCGCGGCCGTAGAAGTGGTAGCGGCGGCCGGGGACGACGTCGATCCGCGGCTTCGGCTCGCCCCAGGCGGGCCGCGTCACCTCGTCGACGAGTCGTTCCTTGACGAGGATCCGCACGCCGCCGAGCCCATCGACGAGGTCGGCGAAGCCGCGCAGGTTGACGAGCGCGTAGTAGTCGACTCGGACTCCGAGCATCGTCGAGACCGCCTGCTTGAGCGCCGTCGCGCCCGGATCGCGGCCGCCCGGGAAGAGCGCGGGCTGCGTCCGCGCGAACCCGTAGAGCGCATTCAGCGGCTGCGCGAACCGCTTCGGTTTCCCGTCCAGCTCGCCGCCGAGCGGCACCGCGACGACGTTGCGCGGGATCCCGAAAGCGACCGCCCTGCCGGTGCCGTGCTGGATCGCGACGAGGATCATCGTGTCCGTGCGGGCGCCCGAGTTGCCCGGCCCCTCGTCAGTGCCGAGCAGCAGGAGCGTCGTCCAGGGCTTCCCGTGCACCGGCTGCACACGAGCGAGGACCTGGCTCGAGCCGCCGAGCGGCACGTCGTAGCGAGGCTCGGCAATGGGAACGGTCCGGGGCGCGCTCGGCGCCGCCGCGATTCCCGGATAGCGCGGCTGCGGCCGGGTCAGCGCCGTGACGAAGAGGCCTCGCGAGGGCAGCACGTCCCCCGGCTCCTCCTTCGCGAACACGGTCTCGAGCACGTCGTAGCTCCGGACGGTCACGTAGCCCGCGGCGGCATGAGGAAGCGCGGTCGCGACGACGAGCACGGCGAGCACGACGCGTGCCGCAACCGTCCGGGTGCCGCGAGCCGCGTCGACCACCGCAAAGAGGCGGAACGCGAGCACGGCGAGATCGACCGCGAGCAAGGTCGCGACGAGCCTCCGGTCGAGCACCGGCAGCCCCGCTCGGCCGCGCCAGGCGGCGACGGCGAGGAGGGCGAGTAGGAGGAGCGCGGTCGCGGCGAGCAGGACAATCCCGCGGCGCCGGGCTCCGCGCAGGAGCTGACCCGCCCCGGGCAGCAGCATCGAGAGGAATCCGGCGAGGAGTGCGCGGCGACCGGGCTGGGCCATCCCGCAAGTCTAGGAGCGACCGCGGTCGAGGCGATTGCTAGGAAATCGTAAGAATCGAGTGTGGGGTCCGGGGCCGGCGTTACGATCGGCGCGATGCCGACTTCCGTGGTCACCGGCGGGGCCGGCTTCTTGGGCTCGCACCTGTCCGACGCCCTCCTCGGGAACGGCCACCGCGTCATCTGCGTCGACAACCTCGAGACCGGCTCGCTCGCGAACATCGAGCACATGCGGGGAGACCAGTTCGTCTTCGTCCCGCACGATCTCACGCACGCGATCCGGATCGACGAGCCGGTCGACTTCGTCTACCACCTCGCGAGCCCGGCCAGCCCGATCGACTACCTGCGCCTGCCGCTGCAGACGCTCAAGGTGGGCTCCTACGGCACCCACAACGCGCTCGGTCTCGCCAAGTTCAAGCGCGCCCGCTTCCTGCTCGCCTCGACCTCCGAGGTCTACGGCGACCCGGAGGTGCACCCGCAGCCCGAGACCTACTGGGGGCACGTCAACCCGATTGGCCCACGCGGCGTCTACGACGAGGCAAAGCGCTACGCCGAGGCGCTGACGATGGCGTACCACCGCCAGCAGGGCGTGGACACCTGCATCGTGCGGATCTTCAACACCTACGGGCCACGGATGCGCCCCTACGACGGGCGCGCGATCCCGAACTTCGTCCGGCAAGCGATCGAGCAGAAGCCGATCACGGTCTACGGCGACGGCTCGCAGACGCGGAGCTTCTGCTACGTCGACGATCTCGTTCGCGGGCTGATCCTGCTCCAGGAGAGCGGCGAGCACCTGCCCGTGAACGTCGGCAACCCGAACGAGTTCACGCTCCTCGAGCTCGCCGAGAAGGTGATCGAGGCGTTCGAGGCGACGAGCGAGATCGTCTTCGAGGCGCTGCCGATCGACGACCCCAAGGTGCGCCAGCCGGACATCACCCGCGCCAGGCAGGTGCTCGGCTGGGAGCCGGCGATCGAGCTCGACGAGGGTCTCCGCAAGCTGCGCGCCGCGCTGCCTCGAGAAGCTCCGGTTGTCTAGGCGCGTCGCGCTGGTCGCAGCCTCGCTCGTCGTGGCCACGACCGTCGCCGCCGCGCCCGCCGCCGAAGGGTCGCGCTTCCTTCAGCGCGGGATCTTCGACGACGCGCAGATCCACTACGGGAACCCGGACACCGTCTTCCCCGTGCTCCGGACGTTGCGGACGCAGCTGATCCGGATCAACCTGGTCTGGGGGGGCGCAAACGGCGTCGCAAAGCGGCGGCCGGCGAACGCCGCCAACCCCGCCGATCCTGCCTACGACTGGTCGGCCTACGACCGCACCGTCAACTACGCGGCGCAGTACGGGCTCAAGGTCGTCTTCTCGATCATCGGAACGCCGCCGTGGGCCAACTCCGCAGCGGGCGTGAACGTCGTGCCGCGGAGCTCGCTCGACCTGCAGCGCTTCGCAACGGCCGCGGCGAGGCGCTACAACGGCCGTTATCCCGGTGCCGACGGACGGCTGCTGCCCGCAGTGCGCTCCTGGCTCGCCTGGAACGAGCCGAACAATCCCGCCTTCCTTCGCCCCCAGTACCGTCAGGTCGCCGGTGGCTGGGTCGCCCAGAGCCCGATCGACTACGCGAAGATCTGCAACGCGATCGTCAAGGGAGTCAGCGTCACGACGGTCGGCGCCTCGAGGGTTGCCTGCGGAGTCACGGCGCCGCGCGGCAACAACAATCCCAACTCAGATCGGCCGGCGCTTTCGCCGATCGCCTTTCTGCGTGGTATGAAGAGGGCCGGCGCCACCGGATTCGATGCCTACGCCCATCACCCCTACTACGGCGGGCCGAGCGAGACCCCGTCCTCGCCGCCGCCGACGCCCTCGCGCGGCCAGGCGCCGACCGCGATCACGCTCGGCAACGTCGATTTGCTGATCCGCGAGGTGACGAAGCTCTACGGGAACAAGCGAATCTGGATCACCGAATACGGCTACCAGACCAATCCGCCCGATCGGATCTTCGGCGTCACGCTCGCGAGGCAGGCGCAGTACGTGACGGAGTCCTTCGGAATCGCGCGACGCCATCCGCGGATCGACATGATGCTCTGGTTCCTCCTCCGCGACGAGGCCCGCACGCTGATCGAGGAGGGCTGGCAGTCCGGCTTCCTGACCGCGAGCGGCACCCGCAAGCCGAGCTTCGCCGCGTTCCAACGCCTCGCCGGCTAGGTATTCGAGGTCGAAGGAGGAGCCTGCCTCCCAGCGTCTCCTGTAGTGGGCGGTGAGGGGCTCGAACCCCCGACCCCCTGGGTGTAAACCAGGTGCTCTCCCA
>JACCRW010000322.1 GCA_013813345.1 Actinomycetota bacterium | reverse complement strand
GGTGGCGGCGCGCTCCCGCTCGCCGAGCTGCCAAGCTTCGCCTGCGCCATCGAGGAGGAGCTCGCCGCGGCTCTCCGCGCCCACGAGCCGCCGGTGCTCGCCGTCGTCCGCGACGGCCGCACGCTCCTCGACTGCCGCACGCTCACCGACGCGGAGGCGGAGGAGGTCGCGGCGGCGGTGCTCACCGCGCGCGCGTGACCTGGTCGCCCGGCGAGACCGTGCTCCTCCAGGAGACCTGGCGCGATCGGGTCTGGGCCGCGCGTCCAATGAAGGTCGCTCGCGACGAGGGCGACTTCGTAGCGCTGTGGTTCCCGAAAGGGACTCGCTGGAAGGCTCCCACGACTCCGGCCGGCCGGCCACGCGCGGAGACTCGAGGCGAGCGGCTGGCGACGTGCCTCGCCCAGGACGAGTGGGCCTTCGTGGACGCGAGCTGGGACGTTGACACGCTGTGCCTGCTGCGCGCCGGAGACTGGCATGCCGTGTGGGTGTCATGGCTCGCTCCCGGCGAGCAATGGGGCTGGTACGTCAACCTGCAGGAGCCGTTTCGGCGAACCACGTGCGGCTTCGCGACGATGGATCTGGCGCTCGACGTGATCATCGACGTCGATGGAAGCTGGCGTTGGAAGGACGTGGACGAGCTGGAGAGTTACGTCACGCACGGTGTGGTCGACCCCGGCCTGGCCGAGCGGCTTCGCGTAGAGGGGTTGAGCGTCGTCGACCGCCATCGAAACGGCGAGTGGCCGTTCTCCGACGGCTGGGCCGCGTGGACACCCGATCCGTCCTGGTCCCTCCCCGAGTTGCCGGAGGGCTGGGATCGCCTGTGTCGCGCACGGTAGGAACCGCCCCCAAAACGTCGAACCGCCGAGGGGCTGTGAGCTTGTCTCCTTTACATGCGAGATGTAAAGTAAAGCGATGAGTGTGATCTCTCGTAAGAACCAAGTGACGCTGCCCGTCGAGGCACTGCGAGCGGCCGGACTCGAGTCCGGGGACGACGTCCGCGTTCAGGTCGTCGGACCGGGACGGCTCGAGCTCGTTCGGGCAGAGGAGCTCGTCCAGGAGTTCGCCGGCATCTTCGACCGGACGGTTTACCCGGAGGGGTATCTCGAAGAGCTGCGCCGCGAGTGGCCGTAGTCGTCTTCGATGCCGACGTCCTGATCGCCTATCTCGGGCGAGAGGACGCGAGTCATGCGCGGGCCGTCGAGTGCATGCGCGCCTCCCTCGAGCCAGCCACTCGTCGAATCGTCTCCGCCGTCAACTACAGCGAGGTGCTGATCGGGCCTCTGCGCGTCGGCGGCGCGGCAGCCGCAGCGCGGGTAGACGAGATGTTCGTCCGCTTCGGGATCGAGACGATTGTGGTCGACCGTCCGCTGGCGCAGCGCGCTGCGGCAGTCCGAGAGCGGACGAACCTCAAGCTTCCCGATGCCTACGTGCTGGCCACCGCCATTCACGCTGACAAGCGTGGCTGGGAGGAGGTGCGACTCGAGACGTTCGATGTCGCGCTTGCCGCCGCGGACGCGCAGCTCCGTCCCGCGTAAGCCGATGTCGCTCACAGTAGGAACCGCCGGCCACGTCGACCACGGCAAGACGTGGCTCGTGCGGGCACTGACGGGGAAGGATACGGATCGGCTGCCCGAGGAGCAGGCGCGCGGGATCTCGATCGACCTCGGCTATGCGCCGCTCGAGCTGGCCGGCGGCCGGCGGCTCTCGGTGATCGACGTGCCGGGACACGAGCGGTTCGTCCGCAACATGGTCGCCGGGGCGACCGGAATCGACCTCTTCCTGCTCGTGCTCGATGCGGCCGAGGGGGCGCGGGCGCAGACGCACGAGCATCTCGCGATCCTCTCCCTGCTCGGAATCGAGCACGGCGTCGTCGCGGTCACGAAGGCCGACGCGGTCGACGCCGAGACGCTCGAGCTCGCGCTCCTCGAGGTGCGCGAGCTCGTGCCCGGCGCCGAGGTCGTCGCGGTGAGCGCGAAGACCGGCGCCGGGCTCGAGGAGCTGCGGGCGGCGCTCGGGCGAGCGAGCGACTTAGTGTTGGAACAACACAATGTGGATAGTCCGGCGCGCCTTCACGTCGACCGCGTCTTCACGCTCGCCGGGATCGGCACCGTCGTCACCGGCACGCTCTGGTCGGGCTCGATCGGAGCCGGCGACATGCTCCGGGTCGAGCCGCGGGGTCTCGACGTGCGCGTGCGCAGCGTCCAGGTCCACGACGAGCCCGTCGAGCGCGCGGAGGCCGGGCAGCGGGTGGCGCTCGCGTTGCCCGGGATCGAGCGGCGACGGCTTCGCCGCGGAGACGTGCTCGTCGCGCCAGGCGCGTATGCGACGAGCTATCGCCTGGACGTCGTGCTCGAGGAGCTCGAGCCGATCGCCGACGGCGCGCGCCTGCTCGTCCACCACGGGACGGCGACCGTACTCGGCCGGGTCGTCCGCGTCGGCGAGCGCTTCGCCCAGCTTCGACTGGCGGCGCCGGTCGTCGCCGCGCGGGCCGATCGCGTCGTGCTCCGCGAGGCGACCACGGTCGGCGGAGGCCGGATTCTCGACCCGGCGCCGCCGCGGCACTCCGACCTGGCCCGTTTCGAGCGCTCGGAGCGCGGCGAGGAGACGATCCACGCGCCCGTGTTCGTCGGAGGCGAGTGGCGCTATGCCGACGCGTGGCTCGCGGAGCTCGAGGCGGCCCTCGCGGCGCGAATCGAGGCCGCCGACTCGCTCGACCCCGGTGTCGATGCGCCGACGGAGCCGTGGGCGAAGGACGTGCTCGCGCGGCTCCCGTTCGAGCGGCGCGGGTCGCGCCTCTACGCGACGGGCGCCGGACCCAGCCTCGGCGCGCGCGAGCCGGAGGCGGCCGCAATCGAGGCGCAGCTCGCCGCGGCCGAGCCTGGAACGGCCAGGCTGGATGACCGCGAGCTCGCCCGTTTCCTCGAAAGCGCGGGCCGGCTCGTGCGGCTAGGCGACGGCTACGCGATCTCGGCTCGCGCCTACGAGCAGGCTCGGACGCTCGTCGTCGAGGAGTGCGCTGCTGCCGGCCGGATCGCGCTCGGGCGCTTCCGCGACCTCGCCGGCTGCGGAAGGCGCGACGCTCAGCTCCTGCTCGAGCGGCTCGACGCGGACGGCGTCACGCGCCGGATCGGCGACGAGCGCGTGCTCCGCCGCCGCTGATCGCTGCAACACTTGGGGCTGTGCGCGGCTTCCTCGTCTTCCTTCTCGTGGCCTCGACGCTCGCGCTCGGCGCCCGGTTCGCGCCCGAGGCCGCCCAAGCCTTCTCGCGCGGGACGGCGACGATCACGACCGGCGACCGTCAGCTCGTGCTCCAGGTCGAGCGCGCCCGCACGACCGAGCAGCGCGCGCAGGGCCTGATGGGTCGGCGCTCGCTCGGCCCGCGCGCAGGAATGGTCTTCGAGTACGCGAGCCCCACGAACGGCGCCTTCTGGATGAAGAACACGCTGATCCCGCTCGACATCGCCTTCTACGACGTCCGTGGCCGGATTCTGCGCACCTTCACGATGACGCCCTGTCGCACCGACGACTGCCCGCTCTACGATCCTGGCGTCGCCTTCCGGGGCGCGCTCGAGGTCAACGCCGGCTCGTTCCGCCGCTGGGGCGTGAAGCGCGGCGACCGGATCGTCGTCCGCGCGAGGTAAAGGCTTGATGTGGAAATCCCTACGCGAAGGTGTTCGGCTGGCAACTGAGAACGCGCGGCGACGGTCACATCGCGTTCGACGACACGACGGGCGATGTGAGCGGCACCTGGGTCACAGGCCGGCCCTCGTCATCCGATCCTGGGCTGTTGCTCTACATCATGGTCGACAGCGTTGCCGCGACCGTGGAGACGGTGACCGCCCACGGAGGCGAGATCGTGCAGCCGCTCGGACAGGACGCACCCGAGATCACGGCGCGGTTCCGGGATCCCGGAGGAAACGTGATCGGCCTGTACCAGGAACCTGAAAGCCGGTAGCACCGAGGGTCGACGAGGTCCCAACGTGACGAGGCTAGGAGGTTCGACCCTCGACCGGCGTCACCGTTAGCTTGAGCACGTCCGGACGGTGGTAGTGGCCGGCTGGGTCGAAGCGCTGTCGCTCCTCGGCGAGCCGGGTCGGATCGAGCTCTGCGTAGAGGATTCCTTCTTCGTCGTAGAGCGGTCCGGCGAGGTACGCGCCGTCCGGGCCGAGAATCGCGCTGCCGCCGCGGCCGAGGATCCCGTGACCCTCGAGCTCCTCACGAAGTGGGAAATCCGCGGGGTACGACTCCGCCC
>JACCRW010000315.1 GCA_013813345.1 Actinomycetota bacterium | reverse complement strand
CGCGCTCCACCGCGAAGCCGTACGCCGCGCCGACAGCGGCGCCGATCCCGACGAGGCTGAGGAAGAACGCAAAGAATCCGATCCGCTTGCCCGCGACGAATCCGCCCATCGCGCTGACGAGCTTGAGGAACGTCTCGACCGGCAGCAGCGGGAGGAAGCGGTCGGAGACGAGCTCGAGCGGCAGCGGCACCCCGAGCCCGCGGAGCAGGAGCGCGGCCACGGTGAACACGAGCGCGGCGACGACGCCTGCCACCGCTCCGATTGCGAGGGAGCCGAGCAGGTGACGCTTCATGCGGTCACTCCGACGAGCGACTCGAGCGCGGCGCGCGTCGCCGGCAGGTCGTCCCGGACGGCCGCGTCGAGCCGCAGCAGCTCGAGATCGGCGAGCTCGTCGACGTCGTAGCTCGGCTCGAGGAGCGCCACCCGCAGCCCGAGCGCACGGGCGGACCGAACGATCTCGTCCCGGACCGAGGAGGTGCTCATCGCCACTCCGGCGAGGACGTCGTGCCAGCCTCGCATCCCGATCAGGTAGTAGCCGCCGTCGGCGACCGGGCCGAGCACGAGCTCGTGTCGGTCGAGGAGCGCAAAGGCCTCGGCGACGACCTCGGCCCGGAGCTGGGGCGAGTCCGAGGCGATCAGGATGCTCCGCTCCTCGCCGCGCCCCGCGGCGCCGCGGAAGAACGCCCGCTGCCGTTCCGTCCAGTCTCCCGGTGGCTGAGCGAGCACGCGCGCGGAACGCCCCAAGTAACAGTCTGTTACTTGGGCCCACTCGGCGAGCGGGGTCACGAACCAGGCCGCGTCGGGAAATCGCGCGGCCAGGTCGCGCAGAAAGGCGCCGTAGAGCTCGGCGGCCGCCACGTCCCCGATGACAGCCGCAAGCCGCGTCTTCACGTGGCCGGCGCGCGGCGCCTTCGCCGCAATCGTCAGCGTCGCGCTCATCGGAGCAACCGGCCCATGTCGGCGGCCGTCCGGAGGGTGCCGCGGACGGTTCCCGTTACCTTCGAGCGACCGGAGCGGGCGAGGTACTCGACCGGAACCTCCACGATCCTCCAGCCGTCCCGCTGAGCGCGGAGCACCATCTCGAGCGGCCAGCCGAAGCGGCGATCCGCGATCCCGAGGGCGAGCAGCGACTCCCGCCTCGCCGCGCGCATCGGGCCGAGGTCGCGCAGCTTCAGACCGGTCCGGCGACGCAGCTCGAGCGCGAGCAGCCGGTTCGCGAGGCGCGCGTGCAGCGGCCAGGCACCCGGCGCCGGCCGCCGCTCACCGAGCACGAGGTCGGCGCTCCCGTTGACGACCGCCGCGGCGACCGACAGCAGGGCGCGCGGATCGAGGGAGCCGTCGCAGTCCATGAAGCAGACGACGTCCGCCTGTGCCGCCTCGAGCCCGGCGAAGCAGGCGGCGCCGAAACCGGGCCGCAACTCGGCGACGACCTGTGCGCCGAGCCTTTCGGCGAGCGCGCCCGACCCGTCCGTCGAGCCGTTGTCGACCACGATCGGCGCGAAGCCGTCTGGGATCCGGCCGAGCACCCACGGCAGCGCCTCGGCCTCGTTCAGCACAGGTAGGACGACGTCGATCACGCGACCCGGCTCTGGAGCTCGCGCCTCGCGAAGCGCTCGAGCCCGGCGAGCGCGATCGGGAGATCGGCCCGCCCGAAGCCGAGCCGGAAGTGGTTGCCGGGGTAGTCGTAGATCGAGCCCGGGACGACGAGCACCCGCTCCTCCTCGACCAGGCGGATCGCGAGCTCCTCGACGTCCAGCTCCGCGCGCAGGTGGGGAAAACCGACGCATCCCGCCCGGGGCCGAACCCACTCGAAGACGCCCTCCCACTCGGCGAAGAAGGCGTCGAGCAGCGTCAGGTTCTCTGCGAGCAGCCCCCCGCTGCGGGCGAGAACGGTCTCGCGCGCGCGGAGCGCAATCAGCGCGAGCAGCTCGCTCGGCGCGCTGTTGCACGAGGAGATGTACTCCTTGTAGGTCGAGATCCGCTGGAGCAGCTCGCGATCCTTCGTCGCGAGCCAGCCAAT
>JACCRW010000267.1 GCA_013813345.1 Actinomycetota bacterium | reverse complement strand
CCGAGCAGCCGCGCGAGCCCGCGGCCGCCGTTTCGCATCACGTGATCGTGACTCCAGTGGAAGACCGGCCTGGCGAGCGGCGCGATCGCGTTCATCCAGGGGATCGTCGTCTCCACGTCCCACTCGTAGGTGACGGCAGTGCCGTTCCCCGACCAGAGTCGCCAGCGCCCCGTGCCCCGGAGCGCGCCGTCCGCCACGCCTTCGAGCAGATACGGCCGCTCGACGCGGCTCGTGCGGATCCGGAACTCGATGTCGTAGGGCAGCCTGCTCCGCCAAACGTAGCGGTGGATCGAGCCGACTCCGTCGTCCCTCCCCCCATTTCTCTGACCGGCGTCGAGCCGTTCGGCCACCTTGACTCCCTGCCACCACTCGGGCCAGCGCTCGGTGGCATAGATCGCCTCCCAGACGTCATCGAGGCGAGCGTCGAGGGCCCAGGTGCTCAGGAAGGAATACCGCGCCATCGACCGATTCTCGTACGCGAGAAGCGCGGCCGGGTGGGTCAGGTACGCCGGCCGAGAGCGCCGCGCGCGCCGAAGACGAGCAGCGCGATCACGATCGCCGCGATCACGAGCACCCAGAACGCGATCTTCAACGCGAGCCCGATTCCGAGCACGAGCGCGACGACGACGAGCGCAAGCAGGAGGATGGGCATCCTCAATCCCTACCCTCGGGCTCCGGGAACTACGCCCAGCCGCTCCAGGCACTCGCGGAGGCCCTCCCGCCAATGCGGCAGTGTCGGCCCGCCGCGCTCGCTCCGGAGCACCGAGTAGGCCGGGCGCGGCGCCGGCCGCCCGAGCTCGGCCGTCGTGATCCGACGGACGCGGCAGTCGATTCCCGCGCCCTCGAAGATCGCCTCAGCGAGCTCTGCCCACGTGCACTCGCCCCCGCCGGCCACGTGCCAGATCCCCGGAGGGCGCTCCAGCAGCTCGCGGGTGGCCGCCGCGAGATGCGCGACGTAGGTCGGCGAGCCGCACTGATCGTCGACGACAGCGACCTCGTCGCGATCGGCCCCGAGCCGGAGCATCGTGCGGACGAAGTTGTGGCCCGTCGGCCCGAAGAGCCAGGCGCTCCGCACGATCCACGAGCCCTCGTTGGCCGCCGCCTCGCCGTGCAGCTTCGTGCGGCCGTAGACCGAGAGCGGATTCGGGCCGTCGGACTCGACGTACGGCTCCCGCCTGCGCCCGTCGAAGACGTAGTCCGTGGAGAAGTAGACGAGCGGCGCGCCCAGCTCGGCTGCGTTCGCCGTCCCGCCGACGTTGACCGCAGCCGCGCCCTGCGGATCGTCCTCGGCGCCGTCGACGTCGGTCCACGCCGCGGCATGCAGGATCACATCCGGCCCATCGAGCAGAGCGGGGGCCGGCAGCGCGACGTCCCATTCCGCTCGCGTCAGGGCGAGTGCTTCCGGAAACTCCTCCGCCAGCGCCCGTCCGAGCTGCCCGCCTGCCCCGGTGATCAGCAAGCGGCCCCCCTCAACAGACTGCGCTCAACAGGCTGCAGCATCCCGCTCGGAGAGGATCGGCGTCTCAGTGCTCCACAGGTGCTTGACCCGCGGATCGGCCCAGCAGAGGCTGTGCTCGTCAGGGTCGTCGGCGTCGTACTCCTCCGTCACGTGATAGAGGAAGAGGCAGTCGCTGAGCGCCTCGTAGCCGTGCGCGTTGAGGCCGGGAATGTAGATCGCGACCGGATTCTCGTCGCCGATGTCCTCGGTGAACGTCTCGCCGCTCTCGCGATCGAGCACGACCACGCGGACCATTCCGTGCACGCACGCGAAGAGGTCGTCCTGGCCGCGTTCGTGAAAATGGAGGCCCCGGACGACGCCTCGCCGAGAGAAGACGAGATTCGACTGGCGTACGGGCTTCGGGAGCGCGCCCGCGCGCATCAGCTCGGAGAACCAGCCGCGCTCGTCCTCGAACCGCCGCAGCGGGATCCTGTGTAGCCCCTCGATCACGCGATCTTGTTAACACCGGTACGTGCGATCAGAGCGCCGATCTCCGGCAGCGACTCCTGCGTTCCCGCGTCCTCCCACCAGCCCGTGACGCGATGGGCGGCAAGCGTGCCGCGCTCGGCGTAGTGGCGGTTGACGTCCGTGATCTCGAGCTCACCGCGCGACGAGGGCCGAAGCTCTCGGATCAGGTCGAAGACGCCCCCGTCGTAGCAGTAGAGGCCGACCACGGCATCGCTCGAGGGCGGCTCGTCGTAGCGCGTATCGACGACACCTGCCTTTTCGACAACGTCCGCGACCCGGCCGTCCTCGCCGTAGACGACAACGCCGAAACGCTCCGGATCCGGCACGTCCTTCACGAACACGGCGGCGCCGTCGTCGCCCTCGACGAAGGCTCGGATCGCGGCGACCTCCGCGTACTCGAAGATGTTGTCGCCGAGGCACACGACCAGCTTCTCGGCGCCCGCGAAGCTCTCCGCCATCCCGACGACCTGCGCGATCCCGCCCGGCGCGACCTGCACCTTGTAGGTGAGATCGAGATCGAAGAGCGGTTCCTCGGAGCCTCGCCGCGGCAGCCGGCCGTCGCCGAGCAGGTCGATGAGCTGGCCCGCATGTCCCTGTCCCGTCACGATCAGCACGTCGTGGACGCCGGCGAGCTGGAGCAGTTGCAGCGGGTAATAGATCATCGGCCACGCGCCCACCGGAAGCAGGTGCTTGTTGACGACGCGCGTCAGCTCCGCGAGCCGCGTGCCTTCACCACCGGCTGCAATCAATCCCTTCACACCGCTCACGTCGGCGATGCTACTGCGGGAGCCGCGAGCGGCGTCCGCTCGAGTAGCCAGAACGAGAGCTCGACCGCAGGTCCGATCCCGAGCGCGAAGACGAGCGTGCCGATCCCTGCCTTCCCTCCCAGAGCGAACCCGAGCCCGAGCGCCACGAGCTCGACCGCCGTACGCGCAGTTCCGATCCGCAGCCCGAGCCTTCGGGAGGCGACGAGCATCAGCGAGTCTCGCGGGCCGGCACCCATGCTGGCAGCGATGTAGAACGCAGAGCCGACCCCGAAACAGGCGAGCGCGGGTGGGAGGAGGCCGATCCGCGCTGCGAGACTCTCGTCGGAGAGCGTCGCGATCGCGTCGGAGGCGGCGAGCGCAAGCACGAAGCTGCCGATCAGGCTCGCGTTCAGAAGCGTGCCGAGCCCGATGTATGCGCGCAACGCCCAAGCGAGCGCGAGCACCGCGCCGGAGACGATCAGGTTCGCGGCGCCGAACGAGACGCCGAGTTGCTCGGCAAGTCCCTGGTGGAGGACGTCCCACGGCGGCAGCCCGAGCTCGGACTCGAGGAAGAGGATGATCCCGAGGGCGCAGAGGAACAGTCCGGCGACGAGCGCCGTCAGTCGCGGAACGAAGCCGCCGCGCAGCTCAGGGGGCGCACGCACGCTTCGGAAGCTACCCGCCGGGGTACGAGTCGCCCGTGACCGAAAGGGAAGTCCAACACGATCCGCAGGTGCTCGAGGGCGAGGACGAAAGCCCACGCCAGCCGGCGCCGCCGCTCGATCCGTATACCCCCGAGCCCGGCCCGGGTCCGGGCGAGCAGCGAGCATTCCGCGTCATGCGGCTCGCCTTCATCGCGATCGCAATCGTCGTCGCGGTCATCGTCTACGCCGCGATTCGCTGACGAGCTAGCGGACGAAGAGCGGCGCGCCGGAGGTGCCGTCGCGCACCGAGAGCGTCCGCACCAGCGAGCCGCGCGGCACGCTCACGGCCGTGCTGAGGTAGCCGCGGGCGCTCGTCCTACGCGTTCCACCCACGAACCTCCAGCCGCCGCCGCTGCGCACCTGCAACCGGTAGCTCTGCGCGCCGAGCCCGGGCCGCACCTGCCCCCAGAGCACGACCTTGCCGCCGCTCCGCCCTGCCTGCACGAGCGGCAGCGGGAACGCAAGCGCGGCGAGCTTCGGCGAGCCCGAAGTCGCGAAGAGGCCGCTCTGGAAACGTGCGCTCGTCGGCTCGTCGACGACGAGATAGTGGATCAGCAGGTCGACGCGCGGCGCCTTGTAGACCCGGAGCGCAGCCTGGCCGAGCAGCTCGGCCTGACGCGCTTGCGAGACGCCGCCGGGACCCGTCTGGTAGCCGTACTCGGTCAGCCAGATCCGCTTCGCCCCGAAGGCCCTCGTCACCTCGCTGAGCAGGCGCTCGAGAGTCGCCATCGTGATCGTCTCACAATCGGCCTGGCGGCAGCCGCCGGCGAACGGGCTGTCGGAGGGCCGGCCGGGATAGGGGTGGTGCGCGTAGGCATCGAGTCGCGCGCCCGCCGCTCGCATCCCGCGGATCCACTTCACGGGCGACATCCCGGCCGAGCCGGCGCGCGGCGCGGTCACGCCGCCCGCGACCTTGGCTCGCGGATTCGCCGCATGGATCGCGGCGTACGCCGGGTTGAGGAGCGAGCGGACGTAGACCGCCGGCGAGGTCGGCTTCAGCCAGCGCGCCTGGTTCGGCTCGTTCCAGACCAGCCATTCGCGCACCCAGGAGTAGCGCGAGGCGGCGGCACGGGCGAACGCGGCGAAGCTCGCGGCCGTCGGGGCGTAGTTGGGGGCGCGCCCGCCATTGGCCCAACGAGGAGCGCCGACGAGACCGACGACCGCGCCGATCTTCCGCGTCCGCAGCCCCTTGAGCACGGCGTCGCTCGCCTCCCAGCTCGGGCTCCCGCGCCGTAGCTCGATCTCGTTCCAGTGCAGGTTGAAGCGGACGACGTCGACCCCGAGCCGCTCGAGCCGATCGAGCCGGCTCTCGAGCGAGCCGCGCCCGTGCGCGAGCCAGGCGTCGTCCTGGATGCCGAAGCGGACGCCGCCCGCCGCCGAGCTCGAGGGCGCGAGTACCCCCGTCAGGGCGCACATGAGCGCAAGCGTGAGCAGCAACCGCACGAGTGCCGATCTCCCCGCCGCTCCCGCCTGCCACACATCAGGATTCCGTTAGGAGCTGAGAGCCTCTAACGATCCCTCAGCCGCAGGCGGCGGCGCGCGGCCTTCCGCCGCTTCACCGTCGGCGCGTCCCGGACGGCGGCGTACCAGACGTAGACGCCGAACGCGAAGGCAGCGCCGAGAAGCCGCAGGAGTCGTCGCACGAGCGTCATGCGTCGGATCCTACGTCGCGGGTAGGCTCACGGGCCATGGCGCGGCGCAACATCGACCGCCTCCAGGGGGAGATCGAGGAGCTCTTCGCCGACCTCTGGCAGGTGCCTCGCTTCTCGGGGATGCGACACGGCTTCCGGCCGCCGGTCGACTGCTTCCACACCACGGACCCGCACGAGCTGACGGTCGTCGTCGAGCTGGCCGGCGTTGACCCGGAGACGGTTCGGATCGCCGTCGAGGAGCGCTCGCTGAGGATCGCGGGCGAACGGCCGCGGCCGCGAGTCGAAGGGCAGGTCTACCAGCAGATCGAGATCGAGTACGGCCCCTTCGAGCGAGTCCTCCAACTCACCGAGGACATCGATGTCGCCGCTGCGAGCGCGAGCTACGAGCGCGGTCTGCTGACGATCACGCTCCCGATCGCCGAGAGGCCGACACGAGCCCAACCCGTGGCGATCCTCGTCCGGAGAATCGGATGAGCGTCCAACCGAAGTTTGGCCCATGAGCGTCCAACCGAAGGTTGGCCCGTGAGCGAGGTCGAAGCCGATGAGGTTCCGCTCGAGACTCCTTCGCGGCTGCCCGTCCTGCCCCTGAAGGAGACCGTCGTCTTTCCGGAGTCGATGACCCCGCTCGCGGTCGGGCAGGAGCGCTCGATCAAGCTGATCGACGACGTCGTGGCGGGGGAGCGAATGCTCGCGCTCCTCACGGTGAAGAACGCCGACGCCGAGCAGCCTGGCTGGGAAGACGTCTACGAGGTGGGCACGGTCGCGGTCGTCCACAAGATGATCAAGGTGCCCGACGGAACGCTGCGAATCCTCGTCCAGGGGTTGGAGCGGGTTCGCCTGTGCGAGCGAATCGCGGAGGAGCCCTATCTGATCGCAGAGTTCGAGGAGCTCGACGACGTCGTCCCAGACTCGCCCAACGTTCAGGCGCTGACGCGGAACGTCCAGGCCCAGTTCGGCCGGATCATCGGCCTGACGCCCTACCTGCCCGAGGAGCTGCAGGTTGCGGCGGCGAACGTCGAGGATCCAAGCGCCCTTTGCCATCTCGTCGCGTCGACGCTGCGGCTGCTGACCCAGGAGCGGCAGACGCTGCTCGAGACCGTCGACGTGCTCAAGCGGCTCCGCGCGGTTTCGGTGATCCTGGAGCGGGAGCTCGAAGTCTCGGAGCTCGGAACGAAGATCCAGACCCAGGTCGCGTCCGAGATCGAGAAAGGTCAGCGGGAGTTCTTCCTCCGCCAGCAGCTGAAGGCGATCCAGGACGAGCTCGGCGAGGGCGACGAGCAGCAGGCCGAGGCGAACGAGCTGCGCGAGCAGATCGAGGCGAAGGGCCTGCCCGAGGACGCCCACAAGGCGGCGCTGCGAGAGCTCGGCCGGCTGGAGAGGCTCCCACCCGCGGCCGCCGAGCACGGGGTGATCCGCACGTATCTCGACTGGATTCTCTGCCTGCCCTGGACCGAGTCGACCCAGGACGACCTCGATCTCGACCGGGCGCGAGCCATCCTCGACGAGGATCACTTCGACCTCGAGAAGGTGAAGGAGCGAATCGTCGAGTACCTCGCTGTCTCGAAGCTGAAGAACGACCTCTCCGGGCCGATTCTCTGCTTCGTCGGACCCCCCGGAGTCGGCAAGACGTCGCTCGGCCATTCGATCGCGCGCAGCGTCGGCCGCAAGTTCGCCCGCATCTCCGTCGGCGGTGTCCGCGACGAGGCCGAGATCCGAGGTCACCGGCGCACCTACATCGGAGCGATGCCGGGCACGATCATCCGGGCGTTTCGCGACACCGAGTCGCGCAATCCGGTCTTCCTGATCGACGAGATCGACAAGCTGGGGTCAGACTCCTTCCGCGGCGATCCTGCCTCCGCGATGCTCGAGGTGCTCGACCCGCACCAGCACTCGACCTTCCGCGACCATTACCTCGACCTGCCGTTCGACCTCTCGAAGACGCTCTTCATCTGCACGGCGAACACGCTCGACACGATCCCCGGCCCGCTGCTCGACCGGATGGACGTGATCCACCTCTCCGGCTACACCCACGACGAGAAGCTCGGGATCGCCAAGCGCTATCTCGTGCCGAAGCAACTGCGCGAGCACGGGTTGAAGAAGTCGCGGATAGGCCTCGGCGACAAGGCCTTGAAGTTGGCGATCGCGGAGTACACGCGCGAGGCCGGCGTCCGGAACCTCGAGCGCCAGATCGCGACGCTCCTGCGCAAGGCGGCGACGCTGGTCGCGCGCGGCGAGGAGGGTCGGATCGCGATCGACGAGGCGCGGGTGCGCGAGTGGCTCGGGCCGCGGCGCTTCTCGAGCGAGGCCCGGAAGCGGACGGCCGACCCGGGCGTCGCGACGGGGCTCGCGTACACGGCGGTCGGCGGGGACGTGCTCTTCATCGAGGCGACCGCCTTCCCCGGCAAGGGACGGCTGCAGATCACGGGCCAGCTCGGCGAGGTGATGCAGGAGTCGGCGCAGGCCGCGCTCTCCTGGACGCGCTCGCACGCGGGCCGGGTCGGGCTCGAGCCGGAGTGGTTCGCCGAGCACGACATCCACATCCACGTCCCGGCGGGTGCCGTCCCGAAGGACGGGCCCTCGGCCGGGATCACGATGGCGACCGCGATCGCCTCGCTCGCTCGCGGCGAGGCGGTCTCCGAGGACGTCGGGATGACGGGTGAGATCACGCTTACCGGTCAGGTGCTCCCGATCGGCGGGCTGCGGGAGAAGGTGCTGGCCGCGCAGCGCGCGGGCCTGAAGCGCGTGATCATGCCCCGCGAGAACGAACCCGACCTCGACGACCTCCCGCAGGAGACGCGCGACGAGCTCTCGTTCGTGCTCGTCGACTCGATCGAGGAGGTGCTCGAGAGCGCCTTCGCCGGCGACGCGCTCGCCCCGCGCCGCCGCCGGGCCTCGCACATCCGTCAGGCCGCGGCGCCGACTCGATGACGTCCCGTTTGGGAGCGTCGGGGGACGGCAACACTCATCCGGCGACTACGACTCTCGAAAGGACGAGCCAGCTATGGCGAAGACCAAGGACAGGCTGTACGACACGCGCGACACCGTGCGCCCGTATGTGGACCGCGCGCTCCACGACGACGACCTCCGGGACAACCTCAAGGAGGCCTTCAACGCCGCTCGCGATGTCTACGCGGAGCTGCTGGGCGGCCGCAACCTGACGGCGACGGCAACACGCGTCGCGACCGACAAGGACATCCAGGACAACCTGAAGAAGACGATCGAGGAGCTCAAGACGGCGTCCGAACGCCTCCAGGGCAAGAAGGATCACGGGACCCGCAACTCGATCCTCCTGCTCGGCGGGATCGCAGCCGGGATCCTGTTCAACCCGATGACCGGCCCCTCCACCCGCGCCTGGATCATGGAGAAGATCACCGGCGAGAGCTCGGACGACTACGGCTACAGCTCCGGCGACTCCTCCAGCGGCAACTCCGGAACCGCGGCCTAGAGCTTCAGCCGGATCGAATCAGCGCGCCGTCGCTCTCGGCTGAGACCGGAGCGACGAGCGCGCGCTCGAGCGAGCCCGGGTCGAGCCCGCTCGCACTCGAGATATCGGTCGAGCCGAGCAGGAATGCTCCCGGACGTGGGGCACTGGCTGCTGCCGGGACCGGCGGTGCCCAGCCTCGACCGGCGGCGAACGAGATATCCACGAGCCGGCGCCAGGCCGTCAGATGCTGCTGCGGGTTGATCACTCCGTCGTAGCCGAGCGGCAGCAGCGCGACCGGGTGAATCTCGAAGTGCAGGTGATAGGGGGTTCCCTGGGCGTCTCCGGTGTTGCCGATGAACCCGATCACCTGGCCGGCCTTCACCTCCCGGCCGTTCACCGCGAGCGGCGAGAATGCGGACAGGTGGGCGTAGTAGAACTGGTTGCCGGCGCGGTCGCGCAACCAGAAACGGTAGCCGCCGATGTCGTTCCAGCCGACCGAGAAGACCGTGCCGTCGGCGACGGCGAGGATCGGCGCCCCGAGCGGCGCGAAGATGTCTGTGCCGTGATGCCAGGTCACGACCGCTCGGGCGGCGCCGTACGTGTCGGAGAACGAGGACGGCCCATAGACGGGGAACACGAAGCCGGCGGGCGAGAGCGGCGCCGAGATGTCGGTCGGCGCCGTCCGCACCTTCGGAACGGGATCCTTGTTGGGCTCCGGCGCCTCCGGCAGCTTCTTCTTGCCCTGCGCAGGCGGGACGGCGGGGCGAGGCTTCGGTGGCGTCGCAGGCGCAGCCGGCGTTGTCGCGGTGGTCGTCGTTGCGGTGGTCGTGGTGGCAGGCGCGGCCTCCGGGGCCGGTACGGAGCTCGCCGTCTCGGCGTGACCGATCAGGATCTCGCTCCCGGCCGGCAGCCCACCGTGCTCGGCGGTCAGCGTCACACGCAGTGCCGTCACCGTCGCCCGGGCGTCGATCGTCGAGCCGGTCGTCCGCGCCGTTGCTCCCTCGAGGGTCACGAGCGAGCCCCAGTCGCCGAGCGCGACGCGCTGGTTCGGGGTCGCGCCGACGGCCTGTCCTGCCACGAGCAGGTTGACGACCGTCGAGCCCGTCGTGTCGGCGGCGGAGCTGGACGATCTCGCCCGTCCCGCGGCGCTGTCGAGCGTGATCTCGCCATTGAAGAGGGAGACGCCGAGGACGTCCGTGACGGCGCCGGAGGCTCCACCATCGGCCGCGTTGGCCGACGCGCTCGACGAGAGCGGGCCGGCGCTGACGATCGAGCCGTCGGCGGGATACACGAAGCCGTTGCCGACGCTCGTGGCGCCTCCGCCGGGTGCGCTGACGCCGCCCGCCGATCCGCCGGCTTGACCCGGGACGACCACGCTGATCGCATAGGCGCTTGCCGAAGCCGCCGGCTGCTGCGCCGTTGTGGCAACACCGGTCACGCCGGCGGCAAGGCCGCCGGCGAGCAGGAGGAATGCGGTGAGTCGATACGTCATGAGTCTCCTCGCGAGGCGAGCCATCTCTAGGGTACAAGACCTCGTTCGCGGCTCCTGCTTTTCGCCGGGCCGGCCGCTTGCGCCCGGCAGCCTCCTAGGCAGCGCGGCAGTCGGCGCATTCGCCGCGCAAAACGACTTCGTGCGCGACGATGTCGTAGCCGAGCTGCGCCGGGAGCACCGAGATCGCTCGTTCCAGCGAGACGTCGGTGAAGGGCTCGACCTTGCCGCAGTCGTCGCAGACGACGTGATGGTGGTGCGCGCTCTGGATCGCCGGCTCGAAGCGCGAGATTCCGTCGCCGACCTCCACCCGCTGGACGAGCCGGAGCTCCACCAGCGTGTCGAGGACGCGATACACACTGGCGATGCCGACGCTCCGGCCGCGCGCGAGCAGCGCGTCGCGAAGCTCCTGGGCGCTGCGACAGCAATCGCCTCGAGCGAGCTCGTCGATCAGCGCCGCTCGAGCGCCGCCCGCACGATGACCAGCCGCTCGGAGCGCCGTCTCGGTTGTCGCTAGCCAGTCTTCCACCCGCTTGATGATAGCGACTCTCGTCTTTGCTACGCTCGCCACGTGAAAAGGAGAATCGTTCTCAGCATGATCGCCCTCGCTCTGAGCGCAGCGGGCTGCGGAGAGGGGAGCAGCGATGACGCCGGATCCGACTCGGCGATCGTGGCGGCGTTCTACCCGCTGGCCTTCGCCGCCGAGCGCGTGAGCGGCGACACGACGAGGGTCCGGAACCTGACGCCGCCAGGTGTCGAGCCGCACGATCTCGAGCTCTCCGCCCGAGACGTGCGGACCGTCGTCGACGCCGACCTCGTCCTCTACCTCGGCCAGGGCTTCCAGCCTGCACTCGAGGACGCGCTCGACTCGAGCGACGCGCCCGCAATCGACCTGCTCGACGATCTCGATCTGCTCGCGGGCACGGAGGAGGAGCACGAAGGCGAGAGCCACGGAGGCGAGGAAGAGGCGCGCGACCCACACGTCTGGCTCGATCCCATGCGCTACGTTGCGATCGCCGAGCGAATCGGGGCTGAGCTCGACCGCCGGGACGCAGCGAGCGATCTGAGTGAGGAGCTGCGCGCGCTCGACCGCGAGTTTCGCAATGGGCTGGCCGACTGCGAGCGGCGCGAGCTCGTGACGAGTCACGCGGCGTTCGGCTACCTCGCCGAGCGCTACGACCTGGAGCAGGTTGCGCTCAGCGGCTTGGAGCCGGAGGCGGAGCCGACTCCGCGCGAGCTCGAGGAGGTCGTCGAGGAGGTGCGCGAGCACGGCGCCACGACCGTCTTCTTCGAGACGCTCGTGTCACCGCGGCTCGCGGAGACGGTCGCACGGGAGGTGGAGGCCAGGACTGCGACGCTCAATCCCCTCGAAGGGCTGACCCCGGAGGAGATCGAGCGCGGGGCGGATTACTTCTCCGTCATGCGCGCGAACCTCGCCGCCCTCCGCGAGGCTCTCGAATGTCGCTAGCGGTCGAGCTCCGCAAGCTCTCGTTCGGCTACGGCGGTGGGCCTCTTGTTTTGCGCGACGTCGACCTCGAGATCTCGGCCGGGGAGTTCGTCGCGATCGCGGGCCCGAACGGAGGCGGGAAGACCACGCTGATGCGCGTGGCTCTCGGCCTGGAGCAACCCTCGACCGGGGAGGCGCTGCTCTTCGGCGAGCCCGCAGCTCGCTTCTCGCGTCGCTCGACGCTCGGCTACCTCGCCCAGCGGTCGCAGCTCGGAGTGGATGCGCCTGCGACCGTTCGCGAGGTCGTGTCGGCCGGTCGCCTCGCGGTCGGAGGTTTGTTCGGCCCGCTGCGACGGCGCGATCGCTCGATCGTGACCGAGGCGATCGAGCGCGTCGGCCTGTCCGCGAGCGCCGATGTCCCGTTGCGCACGCTTTCCGGTGGGCAGCAGCAGCGCGCCTTCATCGCCAAGGCGCTGGCCGCGGAGCCGTCGCTGCTCGTGCTCGACGAGCCGACGACGGGTGTCGACGTCGACGCGCAGGAGGCGCTGGCAGCCCTCCTCGACCGCCTCCACCGCGAGCTCGGGGTGACCGTGCTCTACGTCTCGCACGAGTTCGGCGCCGTCGAGCGATTCGTCGAGCGGCTCGTCCTCGTCCGGGGCGGGATCGTCTTCGACGGCTCGCCGGCGGAGCTGCCGCACGTCTGGCACGACCCGTCCCATGTCCATGCTTGAGCTCGAGTTCATGCGCCTCGCCTTCGGGGCGGGATTGTTCGTCGGCCTGCTCGCTCCCGCGGTCGGCTTCTTCCTCGTCCAGCGCCAGCTCAGCCTGGTGGGCGACGGAATCGGCCACGTCGCCTTCGCCGGCGTCGCCGCCGGCTACCTGCTCGGCCTCCCGCCGGTGCTCACGGCTCTCGTCGCGTCGATCGGCGGCGCCGGCGCGATCGAGTGGCTCCGCTCCCGGAAGCACACGGCCGGCGATCAGGCGCTCGCGCTCGTCTTCTACACGGGGATCGCCGCAGGCGTCGTCCTGATCTCGCTTGCCGGCGCTCTCAACGTCGATCTCTTCGGCTTCCTCTTCGGCTCGATCCTGACGACGACACGGGCCGATCTCGCGCTCGTCGCGGTGCTCGGGATCGCCGGCCTCGGCACGATTGCGCTGCTCTATCGCGCGCTCGCGGCGATCGCGCTGGACGAGGAGGGAGCACGGGTCGCCGGCGTGCCGGTCGGACTACTGAATACGGCGCTTGCCGTCCTTGCCGCGACGACGGTGGCGGTGTCGATGCGCATCGTCGGCATCCTCCTGATCGCGGCGCTCATGGTCTTGCCCGTGATCGCGGCGTCGCGGATCGCCCGGAGCATGCGAGAGACGCTGCTGCTCGGGATGGCGATCGGGGTGGGAAGCGTGCTCGGGGGACTCACCCTCGCGTACTACGTCGACCTCCCACCCGGCGGCACGATCGTCCTGATCGCGGCGGCGACATTCCTGATCACGAGCGCCGCAAGCGGGCTCCGGCGCGGCTGAGAAACTGGCGAGCGTGTTTCGCTCCCTCACGGTCAACCTCTTCTGGCTCGCGTTGGGACTGGTCGTGGCCTCGACCGCGATCGGCCTCGTGACCCTCTGGCCGGAGGATCGAACCGTCGAGCCGCCCGTCGGGCTCGTGCGGCCGAAGACGATTCGCGCCGAGCTCGTGGCGATCGCGGCCGCGCCCTGCCGCTCGCCCGGCCAGCGACACTGTCGAACCGCGACGATCGAGCTGCGCGAAGGCGCCGACAAGGGCGAACGCACGACGCTCGCGATCAACGAATCGCCCGACCGGCTCGATCTCGACGTCGGCGACGTACTGCGCGTCGCCGAGAACCGTCTGCCCCCAGAGGCCGTCCTCGGCGGCGTCAAGGTCGATCGCTACTCGCTGGCCGACTTCGAGCGGCGAGCGCCGCTCCTCTGGCTCGTGCTCGCTTTCGCCGCGCTCGTGCTCCTGACGGGACGTTGGAAGGGATTGCGCGCCCTGATCGGGCTCGCCGCGAGCCTGGCGATCGTGATCCTCTTCGTCTTGCCCGCGATCCTCGACGGCGCCTCTCCGCCGGGAGTCGCATTGGTGGGGTCGCTCGCGATCATGCTCGTGACGCTCGTGATCACACATGGTTTCGGGCCCAAGATGCTGGCGGCGGCCCTCGGCACGACCGCGGCGCTCCTCCTGACGCTCGGGCTCGGCTCTCTCTCGATCGGCCTGACGCACCTGACCGGCCTCTCTTCGGACGAGGCGCTCTTCATCCGCGCCTCGGTGGGCGAGATCTCGATCACCGGGCTGCTACTTGCGGGGATGCTGATCGGGGCTCTCGGCGTTCTCGACGACCTGACGGTGACCCAGGCATCGACGGTCCTCGCGCTGCGGCGGGCGAACCCGGCGCTCGGCTTCCGTCACCTTTTCGAGAGCGCGATCGCCGTCGGCCACGATCACATCGCCGCCACGGTGAACACGCTCGTGCTCGCCTACGCCGGCGCTGCCCTTCCCATCCTGCTGATCTTCAGCCTCGGCGGCACGAGTCCCGGCGATGCGCTGAACAGCGAGTCGGTGGCGGCGGAGATCGTCG
>JACCRW010000260.1 GCA_013813345.1 Actinomycetota bacterium | reverse complement strand
TCGAGCAGCGGCAAGGCAGCGTCGTAGTCGCCGGCCTGCATCAGCGCGAAGCCCTGGTCGTTCAGCGAGGACGGGTCGCCGGAAGGCTGAGTCGGCGGCGGCTCGGTGGTCGCTGGTGGCTCGGTCGTGGGAGGTGGCTCGGTCGTGGGCGGTGGCTCGGTCGTCAGCGGCGGCGCGGTTGTGGGTTCGGGCGCGGTTGTGGGCTCCGGTTCCGGCTCGGGGTCAGGTGCGGTCGTCACGGTCTCAACGACCGTCGTCCCGGCGAGCGTCACCGTCGTCTGGACGGTCTGCGGGCCCGAGTCGGCAGCGGACTCGCCGGGATCGTCGTCGCCGAGCACGGCCGCGAGTGCCACACCGCCGAGCGCGAGCGCGGCGACCGCTGCCGCGAGGAGTGGAATCCGGCTGCGGGTGCGCTGCCGCTCGACCGCCGGTACGGCGCCGACAGTCGTCTTGCCCGCCGCGGCATCGAGTGCGTCGCGCAGGGCGTGGACGAGATCGGCACAGGTGGCGAATCGCCGGTCGGGCTCCTTCGCGAGACCCTGCGCGAGCACGGCATCGATCTCGGGTGGCAACTCCGGGTTCCGCTCCGAGGCGTTCGGGATCGGGCCCTGCACGTGCGCCGCCGCTTCGGCGGTCGGCGAGTCCATCGCGAACGGCCGTGTGCCGGTGAGCAACTCGAACGCAACGATGGCGAGGGCATAGCGATCGCTCGCGGGCGTCGCCTGCTCGCCCCGTGCCTGCTCGGGGGAGAGGTACCCGGCGGTGCCGAGCACCGTGCCCGCAGCAGTGAACGAATCGAGCCCGACCGCGCTTGCGATGCCGAAGTCGGCGACCCGAACGTCGCCGTCGTCGGTCAGGAGCAGGTTGGCGGGCTTGACGTCCCGATGGACGATTCCGGCCGCATGCGCCGCGTCGAGTGCTGCGCCCGTCTGCCGGAG
Organism: Actinomycetota bacterium; assembly: GCA_013813345.1. Classification (GTDB taxonomy): domain Bacteria; phylum Actinomycetota; class Thermoleophilia; order Gaiellales; family Gaiellaceae; genus Gaiellasilicea. The sequence continues at coordinate 8,512 of JACCRW010000260.1, read as the reverse complement.
CCACGCGAGCGCCCGTCCCGCCGGCTGCGCGCCCTCGGCCGCGAGGCGGTCGGCGAGCGAGCCGCCCGGCAGGTACTCCATAACGATGTACGGCCGGCCGTCGTGCTCGCCGACGTCGAAGATCGTCACCGTGCTCGGGGCGTTCGAGAGTCGTGCGGCCGCGAGCGCCTCGTGCGTGAAGCGGCGCCGGATCGCATCCTCGTCCGCAAAGCGCTCCGCCAGCACCTTGACGGCGACGATCCGACCGAGCACGCCGTCCTCGGCGCGATAGATCTCGCCCATGCCGCCTCGGGCGATGCGCTCTGGCTGCCGATAGCGGGGTGGCAGGATCTCGGTCATCGCTCCCTCGGTGCCCTCGTCTCCTGCGAGGAAAACCGCTCGGAGGATCGTCGCAACGAGTTGAAGGTTCGGTAAAGAAGCAGGGGGACGCGAATCTCCTGCGCTAGCCTCAAACCGGAGGATCACGCATGCGGCGCCCGCTTCTCGCACTCATCGGCTCGATCTTCAGACGCGGGGCCTTCCTCGGCTGCGTCGGGCTTGCGCTTGCCGCCCCCTTGGGTGCCGCTTCCGCCACGGCTGCGTCCGTTACCTCGTCCACGTTCCTCGTCAGCGGCCGAGGTTGGGGTCACGGCGTCGGGATGAGCCAGTACGGGGCACTCGGATTCGCGAACGCGGGCTGGATGCACGAGCGGATCCTCGCCCACTTCTATTCCGGAACGAGCCTCGGGCCAGCGCCCGTCGCACAGGTGCGCGTGCTGGTCGCGGAGTCTAAGCCGGCGCTGACGATCTCCTCGAAGGCTCCCTACCGCATTCGCGACGTCTTCGGCACGACGCACTTTCTCCCCGCTGGGCCGCTCGTCCTCGGGCCGAGGCTCGAGCCGGTGCTGAACGGCGTCCCCACCCCGCTCGCCGGCCCGCTCGTCGTCCTGCCGGGTCGCGCGCCGCTCGAGCTCGGCCAGCCCGCCCCGGGAATCGGCTACCGGGGTCGGCTCGAAGTCGCCGTCGCCGGCGCGAAGCTGAACGCGATCAACGTCGTCGGGCTCGAGGATTACCTCGCAGGCGTCGTCCCGCGCGAGATGCCGGCTTCGTGGTCGGTTGAGGCGCTGAAGGCCCAGGCGGTCGCCGCCCGCTCCTACGCGCTCGCGCACCGTGTGAGGGACCGGACCTTCGACCTCTACGCCGATGTCCGCAGCCAGGTCTACGGCGGAATCGCGAGCGAGGACGCCCGCGCGACCGCGGCGATCAGGGCGACCGCGGGTCGAGTCCTCCTGCACGGGGGCACGATCGTCGACGCGCTCTTCCATTCCACCTCGGGTGGGCGCACGGTGTCGGCCGCGGAGGCCTTCGGAACGGCCGTCCCGTACCTCGTTGGCGTCGCGGATCCGCACAGCTCGCTCTCTCCGGTCAACCGCTGGGGGCCGACGGCGGTGACCGACGCGACGGTTCGCAAGGGACTCGGAATCGCAAGCCCCGTGCTCGGGCTCCAGCTCGTCCGCGCCGGCTCCGGGCGCGTGCGTTCGGGCACGGTCACCACGACCGCCGGCCCGCGGATCGTGACCGGTGGCGCTCTGCGAACCGGGCTGGGGCTGCGCTCGACCTGGATCACCGCCCTCGCATCGCTGACGCTGACGCGTCCGGCCGGCTCGGTTGTCTACGGCCGTGGCGTGACCGTTCGCGCGGACGCGAAGGGAGTCGGAGGCGCCGTCCTCTTCCAGCGCAGCGGCGGCGCCTGGACGCAGGTCGCCGCTCGACCCGCCGCCGGCACAATCGCGTTCACGACGAAGGTGCTCGCCCCCACGAGCTTCAGGCTCTCGGCGGGGGCCGTCGCCGGTCCCGTGCTCGAGGTGCCGGTCGCGCCGCTCGTCGCTTTGGCGCCGACGGAAAGCGGGCTCGAAGGAACGGTGACTCCCGCGAGCCCGGGGACGGCGGTTCAGCTCCAGTTCCTCGAAGGCGACTACTGGACGCCGGCCGGAGGGTCCGTGCTCGACGACCTCGGCGGTTTCCGGATCGACGCCGAGCTTGCGCCGGGCACCTATCGCGCTCGCGTCGCTCCTGCCGCCGGCTTCGCCGCGGGCCTGAGCCGGCAGCTCCGGATCGAATGATGAGACGTTGGCGGCTCGCGGCCTTGGGCCTGGCTCTCGCGGTTGGCGCGCCGGATTCGGCGGCCGCAGCCCGGTTCGCGATCGGGGTGGAGACCCTCGCTGCGATCGCGCCGCTCCAACGGGCGCTCGGCTCGGGAGCCGAGAGCCTCGCTCCTCTGCCCGCGGTCGTCGTCGAGCGTCGAACCGCGCCCCGCCTACGCGAGCTTCCGGGCGCGACCTACGTCGAACGGCTCGGGACGCGGAGGCCGTCGTTCGAGCCCAACGATCCGCTCGCGCTCGGGCAGTGGCACCTCGCGGCGAACCGCGCTTTCGACTTCTGGCCTGTGCTCCCGCTCTTGCCGCCGGTGCGGGTCGCGGTGATCGACTCGGGTATCGATGGGGGCCATCCGGAGCTCAGGAGCAGGATCGTCGCGGCCGAGAGCTTCGTCGGCACACCGGCCCGCGAGGATGCGACCGGCCACGGCACCTTCGTCGCCGGGTTGATCGCCGCCGCTGTCGGCAACGGCGAAGGCATCGCCGGGATGGCGCCGTCGGCCGAGCTCCTGATCGCGAAGGTCGTCGAGGAAGACGGGTCGATCGGCGTCGAGGCGGAGGCGCGCGCGATCCGCTGGGCGGTCGACGAAGGCGCCCGCGTGCTCAACATGAGCCTTGGCGGGGTGCGCGACCCGCGCGATCCGAGCCGCGACACCTACTCGCCGCTCGAGGAGGCCGCATTGGCCTACGCGACGCGGAAGGGAGTCGTGGTCGTGGCCGCCGTCGGGAACGGCGACGCGGCTCCGTCCCAGCCCTGGCCGTACGCGAGCTACCCGGCCGCGCTGCCGCATGTCCTCGGGGTCAGTGCGCTCGCACGGAACGGCTCCTCGCCTGCGTTCTCGAACCGCGATCGGATCTACAACGACCTCGCCGCCCCCGGCCAGGGTCTGCTCTCCACGTTCCCGCGCGCCCTGACCGCACCGTTCAAGGAATGTGCCGAGCAGGGCTACTCGAGCTGCGGCCCGAGCGAGTATCGAACCGCCGAGGGCACGTCGTTCGCCGCCCCGCAGGTGAGTGCCGCGGCAGCAGCCCTGATCGCGCTCAGAGACTCGCTGCGGCCCGAGCAGGTCAGCGCGCTGCTGACCGGCACGGCCGTGGACGTGAACGCGGGCACCGGCTGCCGAGCCTGCGCGCTCCGACGGGACGCGCTCACCGGCTGGGGCCGGCTCGACGTTGCCGCGGCGCTCCGCTCGCTCGCAGCCGACGTGCTCCCGCCGGTGGACGCGCGCGAGCCGAACGACGATCTCGGCGCTGAGGCGGCGCCGGTCTGGGGCCGGGTCCAGCGGCTCCAGGCGACGCTCGACTTTTGGGACGACCAGAACGACGTCTATGCGATCCGGCTCCGGAAGGACCAGCCGGTCTACGTGAGCGTCCGCGGGCCGGCGGGCATCGACACGAACCTGATCGTCTGGCGACCCGGCGCGACGAGCATCGACGATTTCGCCTCGCTGGGCCGCATCGCCGCCCAGTCGGCCCACCCGGGCGCGCGCGAGCATCTCTCCTTCCGCGCTCCGGCCAAGGGCACCTACTACGTCCAGGTGAAGCTCGGCTCGCGCGGCGCCGGCCGCTACAAGCTGACGATCGTCAAGGGCTAAACCGAGTTCAGGACGCGTTGCGCGTCAGCCACTCGCGAAGCTCCTCCGAGATCGCGTCTTGCTCAGCGAGTTGCCGGAGCGCATCGGCGTCGTAGCTTGCGAGGTACTCGTCCTTCGAGACGTGGTCGAGGATGAGTCTCGGCGCGTGTCGCCGCACATCACTGAGCCAGATGCGGGTGGGGCTCGAGCAGCGATCGCCACAACCCGAGAGTGAGGGCTGACGCATGCCGTACGTCGACGGATTCCTCGTCGCAGTTCCCAAGCAGGACCTGACGGAGTACAAGAAGATGGCTCGTAAGGCCGGAAAGATCTGGATGGAGCACGGTGCGCTCTCCTACGTCGAGTGCGTCGGCGACGACGTGCCGGTCGGGGAGCTGACATCGTTCACCAAAGCGGTGAAGCTGAAGCAGGGCGAGACCGTGATCTTTTCGTGGATCACCTACAAGTCCAAGCGCGACCGCGACGCCGTCAACAAGAAGGTGATGGCGGACCCGCGGCTCGAGACCGACATGAGCAAGGCGCCCTTCGACGCCAAGCGCATGATCTACGGCGGCTTCAAGCCGGTGATTGAGCTCTGATCCGACAGCGGATTCGCCGCTCTTCGCGGCGCGCAGCAGCGTCCGGCCACTGACGCAGAGCTCGAGGGAAAGCAAGTCCAGGTCTCTCACCGTATGTCGAGCGTCGCAGCGTCATCTGTCCAATAGCTCGGATTCCGGGACCTCGCGCAGGACACGTGCCGGGTTGCCGACGACGAGCGCGCGCGGCGGCACGTCCTTCGTCACGACTGCGCCGGCGCCGACGAAGGCCTCCGCGCCGATCTCGATTCCGGGGCAGAGGATCGCGCCGCCGCCGATCCGCGCGCCGCGTCGGATCGTCGGCCCCTTGATCTGACCGAACCGCGCCTCGGTCCGGCCCATCCAGTTGTCGTTCGTCGTGACGACGCAGGGGGCGATGAAGACGTTGTCCTCGAGCGTCGAATAAGCGGTGATGTAGGCCTCGGCCTGGATCTTCGTCAGCGCTCCGATCGTCGTGTCGTTCTCGACGAGCGAGCCGCGGCCGACGACGACGTCGTCGCCGACGACCACGCGCTCGCGGATGCACGACTGGTCGCCGAGGATCACGCGCGCGCCGATCGTCGTCCCGGCGAAGACGATCGCTCCGGTCGAGACGATCGTGCCCTCGCCGAGCATCGCGGGCGGCAACGGCTCGCGCTTCGCCGTCGAGCGCGGCGAGAGCGTCGGCTGCTTGCCGACGACCGCGTTCTCCAGCACCTTCACGCCCTCGCCGAGCACGGTTCCCGGATAGACGGTCGCCGTGGGGTGAATCTCAGCCACGCAGCGACTCCGTCAGCCGATCGAGCGCCCGTACGACCGTGAGTCCGTCGCGTGCCTCGCGGTGGTCGCCAGGCCCCTCCTCGACGAGGCGCAGGAAGTGCTCGCACTCGAGCCGCAACGGCTCGTCGTTCGGGATCTTCGGACTGAAGATGTCGCCGGTGCGCGTCCGCCACTCGCCGTAGGTGCCCGCGGGCTCCCAGGGCGCCTTCTCGTAGATCGTCACCTTCCGCTCGAGCTCCATGTCGTCGAAGACGGCCATCTTCTCGTTCCCGACCACGGTCAGCTTGCGCATCTTGTGTGGGTCGAGCCAGGAGAGATGCATGTGCGCGATCTTCCCGCTCGGGAAGCGGAGGTAGCAGAAGACGACGTCCTCGACGCCGGGATTGAGGAAGGCGTTGCCGTTCGCGACCGCCTCCTCCGGCTCCTCGCCTACGAGGTAGAGGATCACCGAGAGGTCGTGGACGCCGAGCGACCAGAGCGCGTTCTCGTCGCGGCGGATGATCCCGAGGTTCTGGCGGTTCGAGTAGACGCAGAGGATGTCGCCGAGCTCGCCGGTCTCGACGAGCTCCTTCAGCTTGCGGACGCCGGGGTGGTAGAGGAGCAGATGGCCGGGCATGAGCACGAGCTCGCGCTCCTCGGCCAGCGCGACGAGTTCCTCCATCTCCTCGCCCTTCATCGCCGGCGGCTTCTCGACGAACACGTGCTTGCCGGCCTCGAGCGCCTGCTTCGCGAGCGCGTGGTGAGTCGGCACCGGCGTAGCGATCGCGACCGCAGCGAGCTCCGGGTCGGCCAAGAGCTCCGCGAAGTCGCCGGTGACGCGCGCCTGCGGATGGCGTTGCGCGAACTGGGCCCGCAGCTCCTCGGAGGCGTCGCAGAGCCACGTCAGCTCGGCGAGCTCGTCGAAGTTGCGGACGAGGTTCTTGCCCCAGTAGCCGAGCCCGGCCTGTCCTATCTTCACTAGAGCTTCCAGATCTTGCTGGCGTCCGTGACGCCGTTCCGACCCGTGGCGTTGCGGAAATCGACCACGAGCCGCGCGTCGGCCACGAGCTGCCCGTAGTCGATCGCCGAGTGGGCGGTCACGATCACGACCGCGTCGTAGGCCGCGGGCTCGAGCGCGACAGAGCGCAGCGAGAGCCCGTGCTCCTCGACCTCGGGCACGTGGGGATCGTGGTAGGAGACGTCTGCGCCCGCGTTCTGGAGGAGCTCGATCAGCTTCAGCGCCGGCGATTCGCGCATGTCGCCGATGTCCGCCTTGTAGGCGACTCCGAGCACGAGCACCTTCGAGCTCGCGAGCGACGTCCCGGCGCCGTGGTTCAGAGCCTGCGAGACGACCGAGCGGCAGTAGTACGGCATGTTCTGGTTGACCTCGCCCGCCAGCTCGATGAAGCGCGTCGTGAAGTCGTACTCGCGGGCCTTCCAGGTGAGGTAGAAGGGGTCGATCGGGATGCAGTGGCCGCCGAGCCCCGGGCCGGGCTCGAAGCGCATGAACCCGAACGGCTTCGTGGCGGCCGCGTCCACGACCTCCCAGACGTCGATCCCCATCCGGTCGCAGAGCATCGCGAGCTCGTTGACGAGCGCGATGTTGACCGAGCGGAAGATGTTCTCGAGCAGCTTCGTCAGCTCGGCCGCCTCCGGGGTGGAGACGCGGTGGATGTTCTCGATCGCGCTTCCGTAGAGCGCCGCGGCCGCGTCGGTCGACGCCTCGTTGATCCCGCCGACGACCTTCGGCACCGTCTTCGTCGTCCAGTCGGTGCGACCCGGATCGATTCGCTCGGGCGAGAAGGCGACGTGGAAGTCCTCGCCGGCGCGGAGGCCGCTCTCCTCCTCGAGGATCGGCAGCACCTCCTCGCGCGTCGTGCCGGGATACGTGGTCGACTCGAGCACGACGAGCTGGCCCTTGCGGAGACGGCGGCCGATCTCGCGGGTCGCGTCCTTGACGATCGAGAGATCCGGCTCGCGCTGCTTCGAGAGCGGCGTCGGCAGGGCGATCAGGATCGCGTCGCAGTCGCGCAGCTCGTCGAAGTCGGTCGACGCGCGCAGCCCGTGCTCCTCGACGAGCTGCCTCATCGTCGCGGCGGGAACGTCCTCGATGTAGCTCTCGCCGCGGTTCAGCAGCGCGACCCGCTCGGCGTCCACATCCAGGAGGAGGACGGAGCGCCCGGCCTCGGCGAAGACCTGGGCGAGCGGCACGCCGACGTAGCCGGCTCCGACGATGGCGACGTCAGTCACGGCCGCCGATCCTACCCAGCAGCGACGCCGCCACCCGCTCCGACGCATGGCCGTCGCCGTAGAGCTCGGGCAGGTCGGCGGGGAGCGTGGCCTCGCGCACCGCGCGAACGAGTCGATCGGGATCGTCGTCGACGAGCACGTTCGCGCCCGTCTCGACGGTGTCGACCCACTCGGTCGAAGGTCGAAGGGTGACGCACGGGACGCCGTACCAGTAGGCCTCCTTCTGGAGGCCGCCGGAGTCGGTCAGGATCACGCGGGCCTGCGAGGCAAGGGCGGCCAGCTCGAGATAGCCGAGCGGCTCGAGCAGCTCGACGTGGGCCTCGAGCTCGAGTGCCGCGTCCGCCAGCGCGGCGCGCGTCCGCGGATGGACGGGGAACGCGAGCGGCTCGTCGAGCCGGTTCAGTCCTTCGACGATTCGGCCGAGTCGCGGCTGCGCGACGTTGGCCTCGCGGTGCACGGTCGCGACGAGATAGCTGCCGGGCTCGCGGTCGATCGAGATCCGCTCTCGTGCGATCGGCGCGAAGAGGCGCGTCGCGTCGGCCATCACGTCGCCGACGACTTCGGCCTCGGCGGCCACGCCCTCGGAGGCGAGCGTCTCCCGGGAGCGTGCGTCGGGACAGAGGAGGAGCGTCGAGATCCGGTCGACCTCGATCCGGTTTCGCTCCTCCGGCATCGCGAGGTCGCCGCTGCGGAGCCCCGCCTCGACGTGGGCGACGGGAATCCCGGCCTCCACGCCGGCGAGCGCGCCCGCGAGGGTCGAGTTCGTGTCGCCGAAGACGAGCACCCAGTCGGGCCGCTCGCGCTCGAGAGCGGCAAGGATCTCCGGCTGCATCAGAGCCGCGTCGGCCGACCGCAGGTCGAGCGAGTACAGAGGCTCCGGCAGCGCGAGCTCCTCGTAGAAGACGGCCGACATAGCGCGGTCGTAGTGCTGCCCGGTGTGGAGCGAAACCTCGTCGATCCCGGCTGCGCGGAGCGCAAGCGAGAGCGGCGCCGCCTTGATGAACTGGGGCCGGTTCCCGACGACGGTGAGCACCTTCATCGGCGGCTACACTAGTCAGCCGTTCGGGCCGTTAGCTCAGCTGGTAGAGCAGGGGACTCTTAATCCCAAGGTCGAAGGTTCGATCCCTTCACGGCCCATGCATGCCCGACCCCCGGCGGCGGGTTACGATCCGGGCAGTCGCTCAGGGGGTCGCGAGACGTGTCGGTTCGGCAAGGCGAT
>JACCRW010000227.1 GCA_013813345.1 Actinomycetota bacterium | reverse complement strand
CTTCTTCGCGTCGAGCTGCTTCTGGCTCTTCGACGGGCTCAGCTTGACGACGAGCCAGGTGATCCCGGCCGCGAGACCGATGACGATGACCATGTAGATGGCCATTCCGATGAGGCCGAGGACTGTGTCCATGCGCGCCGTAGACTAGCCGCATGCCGCGCGCGTGCGTCATCGTGCTGGACGCCGTCGGGGCGGGAGAGCTGCCCGACGCGGCCTCGTACGGCGACGAGGGGTCGAACACGATCGGGAACGTCGCCCGCGCCGTCGGCGGTCTCGACCTGCCCGCGCTCGAGGCGCTCGGGCTCGGCAACGCCCTCCCGCTCGAAGGCTGTCCGCCGCAACCGGGCGCGCCGGCGATCGCGGGCCGCCTCATCGAGCGCTCGAAGGGGAAGGACACGACAACCGGTCACTGGGAGCTCGTCGGCGTCGTCACCCCGACCGCGATGCCGACCTATCCGCACGGATTCCCGCACGATGTGATCGACCCGTTCATGAACCGCACCGCCCGCGGCGTGCTCGGCAACAAGGCGGCGTCCGGAACGGACATCATCGACGAGCTCGGCGAGGAGCACCAGCAGACGGGGAAGTGGATCGTCTACACCTCCGCCGACTCCGTCTTCCAGATCGCCGCCCACGAGGAGACGATCCCGCTCGAGGAGCTGTACGAGGGCTGCCGGGTCGCGCGCGAGCTGCTGACGGGGAAGCACGCGGTCGGTCGCGTGATCGCGCGGCCGTTCGTCGGCGAGCCCGGCGAGTACGAGCGGACCCCGAACCGCCACGACTTCTCGCTCGAGCCGAAGCGCCCGAACTACCTGTCGCTCGTCCGCGCTGCGGGCCACAAGGTCTACGGCGTCGGCAAGATCGGCGACATCTTCGCCGGCTGCGACGTCGACGAGTCGAGCCCGACGAAGTCGAACGTGGAAGGGATCAACACGACGATCGAGCTGCTCCGGACGATCGAGAGCGGCCTCGTCTTCACGAACCTCGTCGAGACGGACATGCTCTGGGGCCATCGCAACGACCCGGTCAACTTCCACCGCTGCCTGCAGGACTTCGACCGCCGCCTTGGCGACATCCTCGAGGCGCTGCGACCAGGCGATCTCCTGATCCTCACCTCCGATCATGGCTGCGACCCGACGACACCCTCGACCGACCACTCGCGGGAGCACGCGCTGCTGCTTGCCTACGCGGCGGGACGGAATGCGGCAGGGCAGGTGCACGAGGGCGAGTTCGCCGACGTCGGCGCGACCGTGAACGCTTGGCTGGGTGGGAAGTCGCCTGGGCGCGGGATCCCGGGCACGCCGATCCTGACGCCTTGAGCTTCCACGATCCGCAGCTCGTCGCCGAGGAGTACGCAAGCGAGAAGGGGCTCCTCGGACGGCGGGCTGCGTACGAGTACGCGGATGGACCGGACGCCCATTCGGCCGTGGTCGAAGCGGTGCTCGAGGGGCGGCCCCGGCACGTGCTCGAGGTCGGCAGCGGGCCGGGGGAGGCGGCCGAACGAATCGCGGCGACGGGAGCGCACGTTGAGGCGGTAGACGTCTCCGAGCGGATGGTCGAGCTGACCCGCGCCCGAGGGGTATCCGCACGTGTAGGCGACGTTCAGAAGCTCCCATTCGAAGACGAAGTGTTCGACGCGGCCCTGGCCGCGTGGATGCTCTACCACGTCGCAGACGTCGACGGCGCGCTCAGCGAACTCGCTCGTGTGCTTCGGCCGGGTGGCCGACTCGTCGCCGTCACGAACGGCGTAGAGCACCTCGGCGAACTGCGCGGGCTTCTCGGCGGCGAGTTCCCGACGTGGCATTTCAGTGATCAGAACGCACGAAAAATCCTGGAACGGCATTTCGTCCAGGTAGAGGAACGCTTCCTGGGCGGCTGGATCCATTTCCCCGATCGGGCGACGGTACAGAGCTACGTCGACGCGACCCAGAATCTCTGGAGGCGCGATCTCCCGGCAGACTTCGACGGACCGCTTCGCGTGCGCTACGCGCCGGTCCTCTACGTGGCGAGACGATGATCCGGCCTGCGGAGCTGATCGAGCGGAAGCGGAACGGGGAGGAGCTCGGGGCCGATGAGCTCGCGGAGCTGATCCTCGGTTATACGCGCGGGGAGATCCCGGACTACCAGCTCGCCGCCTTCTGCATGGCCGTCTACTTCAAAGGGCTGAACGCCGCCGAGACCTACGCGCTCACCGACGCGA
>JACCRW010000213.1 GCA_013813345.1 Actinomycetota bacterium | reverse complement strand
AGCCCGGCCAGGCGCGGGGTGACTTGGGTCTCCTCGGGGGCGAGTGCCTGCACCGCGCCGCGGTGGAAGATCTCCCCCTCGACCGCGCCGCGCTCGAGCACGCCCCGCTCGCCTGTTTCGAGCTGATCCAGGCGCGCCGCGAGCAGCGCCCGAAGGGTGGGCGGGACGACCACCTCGCCCTCCTCTTCTTCGGCCATCGTCAGCATCTCTTCGATGAAGAGCGGGTTGCCGCCCGCCGCCCGCGCGACACGCTCGCGCAGCTGACCGGGGATCCGCTCCGCGATCAACTGGGCGACGTCCTGGTCGGCCAGGGGTTCCAGGCGGAGCGTTACCGGCCAGTCGGGGCGCCGCTCCGTGAGCTCGGGTCGGGCCAGGCAGAGCAGCAGGATCGCTGAGCCCGAGGAGAGCAGCGCGACATGCTCGATCAGGTCGCGGAAGGTCTCCTCGCCCCACTGGATGTCGTCAAAGACGACCACCAGCGGCCGCTCGGCCGCTGCCTGCTCCAGGGTCTTGCGGAAGGCCCAGGCGATCTCCTCCGCGGATGTCGCCGCCTCGCTCTCGCCGAGCAGCGAGCCGATCGCCCTCGCGGCAGCCTCGTCCGCGGGCAGCAGCTCGAGCTGCTTCAGCACCTCCACCACCGGCCAGTAGGTGATCCCCTCCCCGTAGGGCAAGCAGCGGCCGTGGACGACCCTCGCCTCAACCGAACTCAGAACCTCCGCGGCGAGCCGCGACTTGCCGACACCGGCATCACCGACAACCGTCACCAACTCGCACCGCCGCTCCGCCTGCACCCGCTCCCAGGCTTCCCGGATGAGCGCGAGCTCGCGCTCACGCCCGACAAACAGCATCCGATGCCGCCGCTCCACGTCGCGAACGCCCAGGAGCCGGTAGGCGGGAACCGGCTCGGCCTTGCCCTTCAACACGAGCGGCTCGACCGGCTCGACCTCGACCGCGGCGCGAACGAGCACGAGTGTCGGCTGCCCGAGCAGCACCTCACCCGGCAGGGCGGTCTGCTCCAGCCGCGCCGCCACATTCACCGCATCGCCCGTTGCCAGCCGCTCCTCCGTCCCCGTCACCACCTCGCCCGTCATCACACCTATCCGCCCCTCAAGCCCGAGCCCCGGCAGAGCGTCCCGCATCTCGAGCGCCGCCCGCACCGCACGCAGCGCGTCATCCTCGTGCACCACAGGTACACCGAACACGGCCATCACCGCGTCGCCGATGAACTTCTCCACGCTCCCGCCATGCCGCTCGACGATCGCCTTCATCCGCGCGAAATAGCGCGCCAGCAGCGCCCGCAGCCGCTCCGGATCGAGCGTCTCGCCCAAGGCCGTCGAACCGGCCAGGTCGCAGAACAACACCGTCACCGTCTTGCGCTGCTCCTGCTCCTGCTCCTGCGCCCGCGAAGGCACAGCGGCGAACGAGGAGCCACACTCCTCGCAGTATCTGGCACCCGCGCCGCTTTCATGCCCACAACTCGCGCAAACCAGCATGGCACGAGACTAGATCAGTTTCGCCTCAGCCTGAGCACCCAGAGCCCGCCGATCAGGTCGGATGCCACGATCGTCTCGCCCTCGACATCGACGCCCCAGACGGCGGTGCAGCGCTGCCCAGGACAGAGGAGCCGCTCCGGGTCGGGCTCCGGTCGGGAGAGGAAGCGCGCGAGGAACCGGGGCCGGCGCGGGTCGGAGACGTCAGCCGCGACGACGCCCTGGCCGTACCAGGAGAAGAGCGCGAGCGAGCCCTGGAGCTTCGCGTCGTGGACGCTGTCCGAGAGGTCGAGTCCCGACACCGGCGCGATCCCGCGCACCCGATGACCTTGGCGAACGACCTCGTCGGGAAGCGCGAACGTCGAGAGCCGCACAGGGTCGCCGGCGCCGCGGCGGTAGAAGGTCGCGGTCCCGCCGCGCGTCTCGTGCGTCTCGACGAGGAGGCCGTTCCGGCCGAGCCAGGCGGAGTGGGTGTTGTCGACCTCGCCGCGCGTTCGGCCGAGATAGCGCGGCCGCGCCGGTTTCGAGACGTCGAGCACGACCGTGCCGAGATCCCAGTAGGAGAGGTAGGCGCGCGTGCCGTCACCGATGACGGAGTGGACGAGGCTGCCCTCGAGCCGATTGCTCGGGTCGGAGAACGGCACGATCCCGAGCTCTCGCCAGGCGCCCCAGCCACCCACTACGACCGGTTTCCGAGGATCGGTCACGTCGAAGATGCGGAAGTCCGGCTCGCCCGGCGTCCTGCCGTCCGGTGAGCTGCGGAACTCGGAGGCGACGATCGCGGTGTAGACGAAGGCCCGGCTTCCGACCGGTTGGAGCCAGATCTCGTGCGAGCCGCGCGGGTCGGTGCGAACCCGCGCGAGCTCGCGCGGGCGGGCCGGGCGGGTGACGTCGTAAAGCGCGAAGCCCTGGAAGGAGCCGGGAGCGCAGGCCTGAACGCTCGTCACCGCGAGCTCGCCCCGGAACGACGCAGTCTCGACGCGGCGCACGATCGTCTTCTCCGTCCACGTGCCCGGGATCCGGCCGAACGCGGCCAGCCGCCGCGGTCGCTTGGGATCGGCGAGCGAGAAGACCCGGACGCCCTGGGTCGCACACGCTCCAGTCCCGCGGTGACTCGAGAGATAGGCATGTCCGCGATGGAGGACGACGTCGCCGCTGTAGCCTCCTGGCGCCGGCGCATGTGCCAGTACCTCGAAGCGGGTTTCCGGCTGGCTCCGAGCCGCCAGCGCGACACCGGCGACCGCGAGCGCGACGATCACGGCAACAAGGAGACGGTGGGCCACTTTGGAGCCGTGACGCCCGCGTGCTCGATAAGTTAGGGCGATGACCGAGCGGATGCGCAGGGTGAACGAATCGGTCCGCCAGGTCCTCTCGGAGGCCGTCCCCGAGCTGAAGGATCCGCGGATCGGCTTCGTCACCGTCACCGGCGTCGTCACCTCGCCCGACCTCCGGCATGCTCGCGTCTTCGTCAGCGTGCTCGGCAACCTGCAGAAGCAGCAGCAGAGCATGATGGGTCTGGAAGCGGCCCACGGCGTTCTCCAGACGCGCATCTCGCGCGAGCTCCGGCTGAAGCGGACGCCACAGCTCGCGTTCGAGTACGACCGCTCCGTCGAGGAGGGCGTCCGCATGTCGGCGTTGATCGACGCGCTCGCACCCGCGGTCTCCCAAGCCGCCGAGTCAGACGGCGATGGCGACGACGACGGCCGCTGACCGCGCTGCCGTTGTGGCGGCGATCCGAGCCGGCGACCGCTTCCTGCTGACGACCCACGAGAACCCCGACGGCGACGCGCTTGGCTCGCTGCTCGCTCTCCATCGCGCCCTCGTCGCCCTCGGCAAGGACAGCGTCATGTTCCTCGGCAGCGAGGCGCCGCTGCCGGGCGAATACGGCTTTCTGGACTTCGCCGAGCTGCAGCGCACATTGCCGGCGGATACGAGCGAGCGGGTGCTGCTTGCGGTCGACTGCGCCAACGAGAGCCGGATCGGTGCGGATGCGCCAATCCTGGATCGGGTTCCGAGCACGATCAACATCGACCACCACCACGACAACTCGCGCTTCGGCGACGTCAACCTGGTCGACGCAGAGGCGTCCTCGACCGGCGAAGTGCTGCGCGACCTCTTCCACGAACTCGGCGCGAAGCTGACTCCGGAGCTGGCCGAGCCGCTGTACGTGGGTCTCGTCACCGACACGGGGCGGTTCCAGTACTCGAACACGACTCCGAAGGCGCTGCGTCTGGCGGCCGAGCTGGTCGAGGCCGGCGCCGACGTACAGCGCGTCTTCCAGGGCGTCTACGAGAGCATCCAGTTCGCGAAGCTGAAGCTGCTTGCGCGGGCACTCGAGCGGGCTCAGGTGCATGCGGGCGGCGCACTCGTCGTCTCCTACCTGCTCCGAGACGACTTCGTCCAGGTCGGTGCCGTCGAGCCCTACTCCGAGGGGATCATCGACACGCTGCGGGCGGTCGAGGGTGCCGAGATGGCCGCATTGATCCGGGAACCGCCGCGCGGAGGCAGCGCGGCTCGGCGGATCTCGCTGCGCGCCTCGCGCGACGAGCTCGATGTGTCTGCAATCGCCCGCAAGTCGGGCGGCGGCGGCCATCCGCAGGCGGCCGGCTTCTCGAGCGACGACTCGATCGAGGAGATCACGGCGTTCCTCGTCCAGTCGTTCTCCGAAGCGCGACCGTAAGGATGCCGCCGAAGGGCCTCGAGCCGAGCGGGATCATTCTCGTCGACAAGCCGGCGGGGCCGTCCTCCTTCGCGATCGTGAACAGGGTTAGGGCGCGCACTCGCACCCGGATGGGCCATGCGGGAACTCTTGATCCTTTTGCGACTGGTTTGTTGCTCTTGCTCTCCGGGCGGTCGACAAAATTGGCGGGATCGTTCGTCGGCCTCGCCAAGCGTTACCTCGTCGACGTCGACCTGACGGCGCGGACGACGACCGGCGATCCGGAAGGGGAGCTCGTGGAACGGCACGAGCCGCCTTCTCGAGCAGAGGTCGAGCAGTTGCTCGAGGGCCTCCGCGGCGAGATCGAGCTGCCCATCCCGGCCGCATAAGCCGTCAACATACGCGGTGAGCGCGCGTACCGACTGCACCGTCGCCGGATCGCTGTGGAGATGCCGCTGCGCCGCTCGCGGGTGGACGCGGTCGACGTCATCGCGTATACGGACGACGCCGTCCGGCTCTACCTGCGGGTCAGCTCGGTAACGTACGTGCGGGCGATCGCCGAGGCGCTCGGCGGCCACTGCACGACGCTCCGGCGCACCGAGGTGGGTCCGTTCAGCGTCGACGAGGCGAACGAGGAGCGGATCATCCCGCCCGAGCGAGCGTTGGCACGACTCTCGTGAGCGTGTCGAAGTCGCACGCGGTCGCGATCGGGACGTTCGACGGGGTGCATCTCGGGCACCGGCGGGTGCTCGAAGCTGCGCTCGCCACGGGGCTGTCGGTGCGAGTGCTCACGTTTCGGCCGCACCCGCGCACGGTCGTCCAGGGGAACCTCGTCGAGCTCGTCAGCACGGTCGAACGGCGGGTGGAGCTGCTGCGGGCGCTCGGTTCCGCCGAGGTGACGGTGATCCCGTTCACGCTTGCCACCGCTGCCCAGGAGCCGGAGGCCTTCGCTCGGGAGCATCTGACCCGGGCGGACGTGGTCGTCGCGGGTGAGGACTTCCGCTTCGGTCGGCGCAGGCGCGGAGACCTGGCGCTGCTCAAGGAGCTGGGTTATGGGGTGACGCCTGTGCCGCTGCTCGGGGGAGTGTCCTCTTCCGAGATCAGGCGGCTCGTGCACGAGGGCGACCTGGCCGGGGCCGCCAGGGAGCTCGGGCGGCCGTTCGAGCTCGACGGCGCCGTGGTTCCGGGCGACCAGCGCGGCGGCACGCTCGGCTATCCGACGGCCAATCTCGCACTCGACCCGGCGCTGCTCGTGCCGCCGTACGGGATCTATGCGGGAGCAGCCCACCCGCGCGGTCCCGACCAGTACAGGGCCGCGATCTCGATCGGCACGAATCCCCACTATGGCGGCAGCGAGCGGCGAATCGAGCCGCACCTGCTCGACTTCGAGGGCGATCTCTACGGGCAGCGGCTCGTAGTCGAGCTGTGGGAACGGCTGCGCGACGAAGAGGTGTTTGCGAGCGAGGCGGAGCTCGTGGCCCAGATCTCGCGCGACGTCGAGCGGACGCGGGCATCGATTCGCCCGATCTGAGCGGATCCGAGAATGAACCAAATCGCACTTGCGGGACGAACCACCTGCATGCCGCCGGTTCCGAGGCGTCCTCCCGCCTCGTCAGATCTCGCGAAGGGTGCGTCCGAGCCCGTCCGCTGCCTCGAGTGCGCGATGGAGTATGCAAAGCCGATCCATGGCGGCACGAGAGCGAGCAATCCCGGCTGCCCGCGCTGTGGCTATGTCGGCTGGGTCGCCGTTTCCGCGTCAGGAGAGGTCGAATCGGGATCGCTCACGCAGGACTCGCCAGCGTCGCCGCGTGCCCGCTCCGTCGCGGATCCCCAGTGGCGCCGCCTCTCCCAACGACGCTGACGCCGCCGAAGTAATGATGCTGCGCGGGCCAGCGGCGGACGGCCCGGCTGTTCGCTTCGAGCTGTGCGAGGGCGTCCTCGTCGACGCCGGGCTCAGCGTGCACGAGCTCCCCGACCGGATGGAAGCGCGGGCGCTGCACCGCCTCGGTCGCTCCGAGCCCCTCGTCCAGAATCGAGGCGGCGACGCCGACGAGTGCCGTCCGCAGCCGCGTGCCGCCCGCCGAGCCGATCGCCAGCGCGAGCCCGTCCGCGTCGAAGGCGAGGCTCGGAGCCATCATGCTCTCCATCCGCTCGCCGGGGACGAGCGGAACGTGGTGCAGGTCGACCTCGCCGAGCATGCTGTTCAGGTGGAGGTCGTAGCCGGGGAGGAAGTCGCCGGTGCCGAGGCCGAGGCTCGTCGTCAGGACGCAGGCGGAGCCGTCCGAATCGACGACCGTCACGTTGGTCGTGTGCCCGTCCGGGCCAGTTCCCCCGAGCGCGGCGAGGAGCGCCAGCACTCGCTCGGTCGCCGGCAGCCCAGCGAGGCGAGGCAGCCGAGCAAGCGTCTCCGGGACGTCCGAGAGGCCGCCCCGGGTCAGGAAGCGGCAGCCAGCGAGCTCCGCCTCAGCCGGCGCCGACCAGAGCGGCTCGTAGGACTCGAGATCGGCCCGGATGAGCGCCACTCCTTCGACGCCGAGGAGCGCGAGCCCGAGTGCCCCCTGGTAGACACTGTCGGCGCCTTCGGCCGCAAGCTCCTCGAGCGCCGCCGCGAGCCCGGGCTGAGCAAGCACGTCGCCTCCCTCGAGGAGCCGCCCGCCCGGCGCGTAGATGGAACGGCCGCGCGCACTCAGCGTGAACACCGGTTCCAGCATCGCGAGACACGACGCGTGCGCCGGCGGCAGCATGACGCCCGAGCGTGCCAACGCCAGCGCCGGCTCGACGAGCCGGGGCCACGGGAGCCGTCCGTACCGCTCCCACAGCGCTCCGAGCCCGGCCGGGAGACCCGGAACGCCGCACGTTCCCGGCCCGACCGCGTAGTGGACGACCTCCTCGCCGAATGGGACGGCGAGGTCGATCGGCGGGGCACCGGCTCCCGACGGAACCGTGACGAAGCAGTCGAGGTTGACCGCGTCGCGACCGTCCCAGTGGATCGCGTGGCCGCCGCCGAGCAAGCCCGTCATCACCGTCTCGGCGACACACGAGGCGAGGCCGGCCGCGACCGCTGCATCGGCGGCGCTGCCACCGTCCTCGAGGATCTCGATCCCAGCCGCGACGGTCGCCGGGTGCCCTGCTGCGACGGCCGCCTGCATCGCGCGAGACTGTACTGGCGGCGGCCGCAAACGCGCTTCCTTCCGGGGATTGCTACCCTGGCGAGCGACCGAGATCTCGGCCGGCCGTGACTTCCTTCACGCCGCGCGGGGACTGCGGAGAACCCGACATGAAGGAGGCCGAATGGCCCTCACGAAGGAAGTCAAGCAGGAGCTGATCGATCAGCACGGCCGGAACGGGACCGACACCGGTTCGCCGGAGGTGCAGATCGCGATGCTGACGAGGCGCGTCAACGACCTCACCGAGCATCTGCGCACCCACCCGAAGGATCATTATTCGCGGCGGGGGCTGCTGAAGCTCGTGGGCCGGCGCCGCCGGTTTCTGAACTACCTGCAGAAGCACGACCTCGAGGGCTATCGGGCCCTCATCAAGGAGCTCGGCCTGCGGCGCTAGCCGACCGCCGAGCTCTCCGTTCGGAGAGTGGAAGCTTCGGAGAGCGCCCTTCCAACCCGGGGCGCTCTCCCAAGCCTCCACTCTCCACCAAGCAGAGTGGAGGAAAGAAAAGAATGAGTATCGCTACCGAGCGTATTGCCTCGGTCACCGTCGAGATCGGCGGCAAGGAGATGGTCTTCGAGACCGGCAAGCTCGCCAAGCAGGCGGACGGCGCCGTTGTCGTCCGGTCGGGCGACACGATGGTGCTCGCGACCGCGGTTGGACGGACGGAGGCCCGCGAGGGCGCCGACTTCTTCCCGCTGACGATCGACGTCGAGGAGCGCGCCTACGCAGCCGGCAAGATTCCCGGCGGCTTCTTCAAGCGCGAAGGCAAGGCCACCGAGCGCGCAACGCTGACCGCGCGGATGATCGACCGCCCGATCCGGCCGCTCTGGCCGAAGGGCTTTCGCAACGAGGTTCAGGTGATCTGCACCGTCCTCAGCGCGGACATGGTCATCCCGCACGACATCCTGTGCATCAACGGAGCCTCGGCGGCTCTGATGCTCTCGCCGCTGCCGTTCTTCGGGCCGGTAGGCGCCGTGCGAGTCGGCCGGATCGACGACGAGTGGGTTCTCAATCCGACGCACCACGAGAACTTCGAGGTGTCGTCGCTCGACCTGATCGTCGTCGGCACGAAGGACGGCCTGACGATGGTCGAGGCCGGCGCCGACGAGGTTCCCGACGAGCTGCTGCTCGAGGCTCTCGAGCTCGCGCACACCGAGATCCGCAAGCTCTGCGACGCGCAGGAGGATCTGCGCGCCCAGGCGGGCAAGGCGAAGTGGCTCGACTCGGACGTCACCGTGGAGATCGAGTCGTCCCACGGGCACACGATCTGGGAGCGGATCCAGGAGGACGGACTTCGCGAAGGCGCCGCCGTCACCGACGATCTCCTGATCGAGATCGCGGGCGCGACATCGATGGACTCGACCGAGTCGGACATCGAGCGCCAGCTGCAGGTTCGCGCAAGCCTCGCGATGCTGCTCGAGAAGCAGCGTCTCGTGGCCGTTGAAGGCCCCGTACGCGAGCAGTTCGAGAACGACCTCAGGGCTCTCACGGACGCCGAGCAGGATTCGAAGGAGCTGAAGTCGGCCAAGCGCCACCTCCTCTTCGAGCGGATCGTCGACGGAGTCGAGCTGCCGTTCCCGGTCGGCCCGGCGACAACCGATGGCGACGCGCCGCAGGTCAAGGACAGCCTGACCAAGGGCTACGTCAAGAAGGCCGCGGAGGCGATCTACAAGGATCTCGTCCGCAAGAAGATCGCGGTCGACAAACGGCGGCCGGACGGACGCGGTACCGAGGAGATCCGCGAGGTCGACTGCGAGGTCACGGTCTCACCGCGGGCGCACGGCTCAGGTCTCTTCCAGCGCGGGCAGACGCAGGTCTTGAGCCTGCTGACCCTCGGCACGGCCAAGGAAGGCCAGCGGATCGACGATCTCTCGCTCGAGACGGATCGCCGCTTCATGCACCACTACAACTTCCCGCCGTACTCGGTCGGGGAGACCGGCTTCATGCGCGGCCCGAAGCGCCGTGACATCGGCCATGGCGCGCTCGCGCAGAGGGCTCTCGAGGCGATCCTCCCGCCGGCCGAGGACTTCCCCTACACGATCCGGATCGTCTCGGAGACGCTCGAGTCGAACGGGTCGTCGTCTATGGGCTCGGTCTGCGGCTCGACCCTCGCGCTGATGGATGCCGGCGTGCCGATCAAGGCGCCGGTCTCCGGGATCGCGATGGGCCTCGTCAAGGAGGGCGACGACTACGTCATCCTCACCGACATCCAGGGCGCTGAGGATCACCTGGGCGACATGGACTTCAAGGTCGCCGGTACGAGGGACGGAATCACAGCGCTCCAGATGGACATCAAGATCACCGGCGTCACGCAGGAGATCATGCGGGCGGCGCTCGAGCAGGCGAAGCGGGCCCGGAACTCGATCCTCGACAACATGCTCGAGGCGATCCCGGAGTCGCGTGAGCAGCTGGCCGAGCACGCGCCGAGGATCTCGTCCGTCCAGATCAACCCGGAGTTCATCGGGATGGTGATCGGCAAGGGCGGCGAGACGATCCGCTCGCTCGAGGCCGACTACGACGTCCAGATCGACATCGAGGAGGACGGGACGATCCTTGTCTACGCGACCGAGGGCACGAAGGCCGACGCTGCGATCTCCGCGATCACGGCGCTGACCAAGGAGCCCGAGGTGGGGGACACCTTCACCGGCAAGGTCGTGAAGACGACGCAGTTCGGCGCCTTCG
>JACCRW010000201.1 GCA_013813345.1 Actinomycetota bacterium | reverse complement strand
CAGACCCGCAACGTGCTCGTCGGCGTGGACGCGGCCTTGCAGCGGGCCCTCGACGAGGGCTGGTCGATGGTGCTCGAGGGCGTGCATCTGGTGCCGGGGATGCTGGCGGCGGAGCGTCACGACGCGCTCGTGATCCAGTGCGTGCTCGCGATCGACGACGAGGAGATCCACCGGACGCACTTCTGGAGCCGCGACGCCGCATCGGACGGCGTCCGGCCCGTCGACCGCTACATGGAGGCGCTGCCGGAGATCAGGATGATCCAGGAGTACATCGTCGACCGAGCGAGGAGGAACGACGTGCCGGTGATCGAGAACGAGAGCCGCAGCGACGCGATCGGAGCCGTGATGGAGCTCGTGCTCGCGGGCGCCGAGCGGCGCGCAAGGGCCCGATGAGTGAGCAACAGCGCCCCACCTGTCCGTGCGCGCTCTTCGCCCGCGCCACCGAATGGGCGGCGCTCGCCGGAGCCAGATGGCTCGGCCGCGACGATCAGGACGCGGCGGAGGATGCCGCCGAGGGCGCGATGCTCGCCGGTCTCGCCGAGCTGCCGATCGACGGGACGGTAGTGATCGGCGCTCCCGAGGACGCTCAGCTCGAGGTCGGCGGGAAGGTGGGCGCCGGCGGCGAGGCGTTCGATCTCGCGGTCGATCCGCTCGAGGGACGCGGCGTCGTGGCGCGGGGCGGCAACGGGGCGATGTCGATGATCGCGGTCGGCCCTCCTGGCTCGCTGCTGCGGCTGCCGGACATGTACATGCGCCGGATGGCGGTCGGGCCGCGAGCGCGAGGCAAGATCGACCTGACGAGACCGATCGCGGAGAACATCGACGCAATCGCCGCGGGCTTCGGGCGGAACGTGAACGACATCACGACGATCGTCCTCGACCGGCCCCGCCATCACGACCTGATCGAGGAGATCCGCGCCTCCGGCGCCCGGATCAAGCTGATCCAGGACGGTGACGTGACCGCCTCGATCTCGGCCGCGATCCGCGGCACGAACGACCACCTCGCGATCGGGATCGGCGGGACCCGTCAGGCCGTGCTCTCAGCGGCGGCGCTGCGCTGTCTCGGCGGTGAGCTGCAGGCGCAGCTCTGGCCGACGACGCGGAGCGAGATCGAGCAGGCAACCGAGTTCGGCGTCGAGGACGTGAACCGCGTCTTCTCCTCCGACGATCTCGCTCCCGGCGAGGTGATCGTCGTCGCGACGGGCGTCTCGAACGGCGACCTCCTCCGCGGCGTCCGCTTCCTGGCCGACAGCGCCCGCACCCACTCGCTCGTGATGTGCATGCGTTGCAACTGGGTGCGCTTCACGGACGGGATCCACTTCTTCGCCCGCGATCGCAAGGAAGAGGTTCGTTTGCTGATCTGACGCCGAACCGAGGGACAGACCCTGAGACGTGTCCCGAACGGACGTGTCCGAGGGACAGTCCCGCGGACACGTCTCAAACGGACAGGCGGCTCCAAGTAACAGACTGTTACTTGGTTCGAGAGGAAGTCACTCGGCGATGAAGACCGCAGGTCGCATCGGTACGTCGAGGACGGTGCCATAGCTCCTGCGCGAGAACCCGCAGAGGCTGATCTGCGGGATAAGCAACGTGGCCGGGGTCGACCGCTGCTGGAGGTCGACGATCCTGTCGCGGCTGTCGACGCCAAGTCGCACTCGCGCGTAGAAGCCATCCTCGCGCAGCCACGAGAGTCGGCAGCCAACGGCGTCGGGGGGTCCGTCCGGCCAGCGATTCGGCCCGGAGATCCTCAGCCGGATGCCGCCGGCATAACGAGGGGCGACGCCGAGCGCCTCGAGCGTGACCGTCAGCTCGCTCTCGGAAGGGCTGAAGCCGAACGCGATCGGAGACCAGCGGCTCGGCCGGAACAGGATGGCCTGGGCGACCAACGGCCGGCCGGGCCGCCTGAGCGTGCAGTGCGGCGTGTCGTCCGAGCGCGCGCCGGCGAAGCGAGGGCGGACGGTGACGCTTCGCATCCGACTCGGGAAGGCGACGTTGCGAAGCTCCTGAACACGACTCGTGCGGCCACGCGGCGCGACGTAGACGCAGCGAAGGCCCAGGCCGGCGCCGCGGAGCGCGTCGAGCGTCGCCAGTCGCGCGCGTGGGGTCACGGTGATCGTCAGTCGTCCGTCCCGGCGGACGACGAAGACGACCCCGTCGCCACTGAGCCCGGAGTAGAGGATCGACGAGCCCGGCTGCGTCGTACGCGGAGCGGCTGACTCGCCGTACGATCCGCCGCACCCGCCGAACAGGAGCATGCCGACGAGCAGGAGTGGCGAGATCGTGCGCATCGTTCTCTCGGGCAATACCCGGCGGAGCCAAGTAACAGTCTGTTACTTGGCTAGACTCGGTGCATGCCAACGAAGGAAGCGATCGTCGAGGCGCTGCACACCGTCGAGGATCCCGAGCTCGGGATGGACATCGTCGAGCTCGGCCTCTTCTACGACGTTGAGATCGACGGGCCCAAGGTGAAGGTGATCCACAGCCTCACCTCGATGGGCTGCCCCG
>JACCRW010000200.1 GCA_013813345.1 Actinomycetota bacterium | reverse complement strand
CAGCGGAACTTCCATGCTCACGTTCGAAACCGAAGAGAACGCGCGGGCGGCGGTCGAGCAGCTCACAGCGAACCCGCCACCCGGCCTGACGATCAACAGCTCCGAGATCGGCGAAGTCGTTGAGCGCATCTAGCGGCTAACCCGCTCTTTCACAGCTACCCCACGAGCTCGACGGGTTCGGGCTGGTTCTCCAGCGCTTCGAGCGCCATGCAGAGGGCGATGATGGAGTCGTTCGGCTGCTCGAGTGAGGGTTTGTCGAGGCGCCAGCCGCGGCGTTTGTGGCGGGCGATCGTGTTCGCCATGTGGGTGTGTAGCTCCTCGTTGTCTGGGAGGGTGAGCCGCTGCTGTACGACGGCCTCGTACAAGCGGAGGCTCGCGGGCACCATGCGGACGTCGGTTTGCGGGAAGGCGGTCACGACGATCCGTTGCTGCTCGAGCTCCTGGGCGGCTTGGCCGAAGCGCCAAGGGTCGAACATCACCTCGCGGAGCTCGTACCTCCCGGCGAGCTCGCGGATCAGGTCGATGCAGTCGAGGACGCCGGCGTCGCCGTGGTAGATCTCGCAGCCGACGTGGTGCGTGCTGTTGATCCAGACGACGGCGCTCGCTGACTTGTCGCCGCCGACGTCGACTCCGACCCAGATCGGTTCCCCGTCCGTGAAGCGGGGTTCGCCGACGCAGGCCTGCCAGGCGCCGGGTGGGAGCCAGTGCGCTTCGCGTTCCGTCCATTGGTTCGGGTGGAAGCGCCGGAACGCCATCTCGGGGACCGCCTCCCGCTGCTCGCGGAGCGCGTCGAGGCTGATCCAGGAGGCGGGGTTCACAGCCTTCACGGCCTCCATGTCGTCGAGCGGGACATCCTCGGGGAGCGCCCACTCGAGCATGCGGAGGTTGTTGCCCTGCGCGTCGGTGAAGCCGCCGTCGCGGTTCACCTCGGGAAGGCCGAGGGCGCGGCTCCTGAGCCGTCCTAGCGGGCTCTTTGCGCCTTGGCCGGCGGTCGAGATGACGACGAGCCTGGAGCCGAGGCGTTTCATGGCTGCGGTGCGCATGGCGAGGTGAGGGGGTGAGACCGTGCAGCTTGAGCGCGTCGGCGGCGAGGACGCGCAGGTGCCGTGTGAACCGTTTCGGCATGTCGGGGTCGTCGCACCATCGGAGCTCAAGGTGCCGGATCACGAGCCGGGGGTCGTCGAGGCGGATCACGAACCGAGCGGCCTGCTCGAAGAGGATGCGTGCCTGGTCGCGGCTGGCGGCGGCGACGTAGACGGCGGCGTCCTCGACGCTGAGGAGATGGTGGACGGCGAGCGCCGCGAGCAGCGTCGTCTTTCCTTGGCCGCGCGGGAGCAGGACGACGAGCTCACGCTCGTGGCCGGCGGCAGCCTTCGCGATCAGCTTCTGGAACGGCTCCAGTTGGAGTCCCACCCGTTCGCAGAACAAGGGGAACTCCACCGGGGCTTACGGGTCGAGCTGGTCCGCGAGGTCGAGCAGGCCGGCGCAGAGCTGCCGGGTCTGCGGCGCGTCCATCGCCCACCGGATCGAGTGCCCCTCCTCGGAGACGATCTTCACGATCACGTGTGTGGGCACGTCCTCGTCCAGGTTGGTGCCGAGGGCGACGTGGATGCCACGCTCGGGCGCTACCCACGTTGCTGTCATCGCGCCCCCGGTAGGAGCTCGTCGACGTCGTCGAGGGTCCGCATCGGCCCCCAGCGGGTGCCGGCGATCTCGCGTACCAGCCGTCCTTCTCTTTGACGAGCTCGTAGTTGCGGGAGGCCGCCCGCTTCCGCAGGTCAGCCTCCCTCGTCGCATCGCTCTTCTTCTTCGCGGTGTGTGATCGTGAAGTGCGGGTCGTGCTGATCGAGATCGGCAGCGTCCCGCGCCGCGATCAGCTCGGCGACCGCCGGGGCGTCGTCGAGGGTGAGCGCGCGGAGCTCGAGTGGCATCGGTCAAGCGTAGAGTCCTCGCGTGGCCGACGTCTTCGTCACCGGCGGCTCCGGGTTCGTCGGCGGAGCGCTCGTCCGCAGGCTCCTCGCGGACGGACACCACGTGCGCGCGCTCACACGGTCGGATGAGTCAGCGGCGGCGCTTGCCGAAGCGGGTGCCGAGCCCGTCCGCGGCGACCTCCACGACCTCGCCGCGCTCCGGGTCGGAATCAGCGGTTGCGAGCTCGCCTACCACGCCGCCGCGCTCGTCTCCGACTGGGCGCCCTGGAACGCTTTCGAGCGCAGCAACGTCGAGGGAACGCGAAATGTCGTGCGGGCGTGCGAGCTCGCGGGAGCCCGACGCCTCGTCCACATCTCGTCGGTTTCCGTCATCCTCGCGGGACTGCCGCTCCGCAACGCCGACGAGACCTGGCCGCTGCAGCCGCACTCACGCGCCCTCTACGGCGCCTCGAAGGCACAGGCGGAGCTCGTGGTCGGAGAGGCGAGCGGAGTGGAGACGGTGATCGTGCGGCCCGTGCTCGTCTGGGGGCCTGGCGACCGCACGATCCGGCCGGGTTTTGCGGCAGCCATCCGCGACGGCCGCTTCACCTGGATCGACGGCGGCCGTCACCTCGTCTCGACGACCCATGTGGACAACGCCGTCCACGGGATCGTCCTCGCCGCCGAGCGCGGACGCCCCGGCCAGGCCTACTCGATCGCCGACGGCGAGTCGATCAGCTTCCGCGCGTTCCTGACGGGGCTGCTCGCGACCGCCGGCGTCGTGCCGCCGGAGCGCTCGCTGCCGCTCTGGCTCGCCCGTGTGCTCGCGGCCGGGAGCGAGACGACCTGGCGCGTCCTGCGGCGGCCAGGACGTCCGCCGCTCGCGCGGACGGTGCTCTCGCTGACCGGATTCGAGCGCACGATCGAGATCGGCAAGGCCCGGCGCCAGCTCGGCTACGAACCGGTGCGAACGCGGCCCGACGGCCTCGCCGAGTTGGCTGCCGGCTAGGCTGGAACGATCGGGACGGCCGGATTCGAACCGGCGGCCCCTCGCTCCCAAAGCGAGTGCGCTACCAGGCTGCGCCACGTCCCGTGCGGTGAGTGTAGTCGCTTCCGATCGAGGATCGCCTGTACCGGAGCCACCGGTAGAGGCTTCGTCGAGAGACGCGGGCCGGGCAGGAACAGCCCTTCAGTGGGCCGAACCCGTCGGAGATAATGCTAGGTTCGCACGCATGAAGAAGCAGATTCACTGTGCTTCTGGCGTAGTTTTGCTCGCGCTTCTGTTCGGGGGCTCCGCCCAGGCGGCGTCGCTGAGCACGACCGAGGCGGCGCTCCTCGAGGCGGTCAACGACGCCCGGGTCGTGAACGGACTGCAACCGCTCCACGTCGACGACACGCTCGTTCGAGCCGCCCGGGCCCACACGAGCGCCATGCTCCGCAAAGACGTGCTGATCCATGGGGCGTTCGGGTCTCGCCTCGGCTCCTTCGGTGCCCGCGGCCCCTGCTTCGGCGAAAACCTCGCCTGGGGGACCGGCGCGCGAGCCTCGGCCCGGGCACTCGTGCAGTCCTGGCTCGCGAGCCCCGGTCATCGGGCCAATCTGCTCCGGCCGGGATTTCGCCGGATCGGGATCGGAGCACGCTTGGGCGACTTTGCCGGCTATCCCCGTGCAACGGTCGTGACCGCGGACTTCGCCGGCAGTTAGGTCTCGGCCATCAGCGCACGCAGCTCGGTGAGCTTCTCGCGGCGCAGCTCGTCGAGGTCGTCGTGCTCCAGTCGAGCAAGCAGATTCCGGACGAGCGGGGCGAGCTCGACAGGGTTGAACGGCTTCGTGATGTAGTCGACCCCGCCGATGTCGAGGCCGCGAGCCCGATCGCGGAACTCCGCCCGCGCCGTCAGGAAGATGATCGGGATCGACGACGTCTCTCCACCCTCGAGCAGAGCCTCGGCGACGCCCCAGCCGTCCAGACCCGGCATCATCACGTCGAGAAGAACAACGTCCGGAAGCTCGTCGCGAGCCT
>JACCRW010000199.1 GCA_013813345.1 Actinomycetota bacterium | reverse complement strand
TTCATGATGAAGGTCTGAGGCCGCCGACTCGATCCGATCCTGGGAGAACGAGGAAGACCCCGGCTTCGAGATTCGCGAGAACGCTCTGGTTGCGTTCCCGGGGGTTTCCGTCGCTCTTCTGCCCGTTCTCGTGCGCCCTTCGTGCGCCAGTAAGCCCCGAAATCAGCGGACTTTGGCGGACGCGGGCGGACTGACGAGAAGAGCCGGAGCATCAGATGTCGCTCAACCATGCGAACTAGCGACGACGGAGCGGCGTAGGAGTCGAACCTACCCAGCCGTGGGTTACACGACCTCGCCGGCTTTGAAGATTGTTGCAAATATTGCGATTTCCAGGATATTCAGCCGCCGTGCGCCAGTTGGTGCGCCAGCAGCCGAGATTTCCTTCATAGCCGCCCGCGGAGGCCCACGTCGTCGAGTTTCGATCCGACCGAATGTGGAAGCCCGCGCGCGGGACTCGAACCGCGGACCCTTCATTACGAGTGATGAAGATCCCGCCGAGTAAGTCTGAAGAATCACTCTTGAACCCGCGATCGCACCGGATCGTCAACGTTAGCCTGCGGAGGCGGCGTCGCGTCGGCGCGCGAGCTGTGACAGCGCCACCGCGAGCACGAGCGCGCCGCCGTAGAAGAGCTGCTGCACGAATGTCTGGACGCCGAGCAGCTGCAATCCGGTAATCCCGGTGACAAGGAAGTAGACGGCTGCGATCGAGCCGAGCGGGTTGAACCGTCCGGGCATGATCGTGGTAGCGCCGAGGAAGGCCGCGGCGAAAGCAGGTAAGAGGAAGCTGAGGCTGGAGGTCGGGTCCGCGGAGCCGAGCGTGCCTGCGTAGAGCACCCCGGCGAAGGCGGCGATGATGCCTGAGACGACAAATGCACCCCAGCGGAGGCGCACGACCCGGATCCCGCTCAGGCGGGCGACGCTGCGGCCACGGCCGACGAAGAGCAGCCGCCGGCCGATCGGCATGAACTCGAAGACGTAGAACATGGCGAGGCCCACCGCGATCCCGTAGTAGAAGGCGAGCGGGATCCCGAGAAGCTGCTTGACGACGACGTAGTCGATCAGGTCGATCGAGACGCCGCTGATCGTCTGCGAGTTGCTGATCCAGAGGATTACTCCGGCGATGAACGTCGAGGTGCCGAGGGTCACGATCAGCGAGTCGATGCCGAGCAGGACGACGAGGCCGCCGTTGATCGCTCCGACGAGGAGGCCCACGGCGAGCGCCGCGCCGATCGCCGTACCGATCGACCAGCCATGATTGACGTTCAGGATCGCGAGCGTCATGCCGGCAAGCCCCATCGTCGCCGCCACCGAGAGGTCATAGTCGCCGGCAGTCAACGGCGGCAGCAGGGCGAGCGTCAATACCACGAGGATCGCCTGCGAGCCGAAGATGGTCGAGAAGTTGGCCGTCGTCAGGAACGTGTCGGGACGGAGGATCCCGAAGACGATCACGACAACGCCCCACACGGCGAGGAGCGCGTAGCGCTCGACGAGGTCCGCAACGAGCGACCGCGAGCGCACGCTGGCCGTGGACTTCGACTCCGTCCGCTCGGTCGCCGCGGTCACGCGACCACGCCAGCGACCTCGGCCGCCATGGCCGCGTAGCTCTGCTCGATGATCCGCTCCTTCGTCACGTCGTCGCCCACGAGCTCCCGCCAGATACGACCCCGGCCGAAGACGATCACGCGGTCGCAGAGGAGCGAGAGCTGCTCGTAGTCGCTGCTCGCGCAGAGCACGTGCATCCCGCGCTCCTCGACTGCGGTGCGGATGAGCCCGAAGATCTGCTGCCGCGCTCCGACGTCCACGCCCTGCGTGGGCTCGTCGAGCAGCAGGAGCCGCGGCTCGGTCTGGAACCACTTCGCGAGCAGCGCCTTCTGCTGGTTGCCGCCCGACAGCGCGCCGTACGGCAACGATGGGTCGTTCGGCCGCACATCGAACTCCTGCATCAACGCGCGGGTCTCGCGCCGCATCCTGCGCAGCTCGAGCGACACGCCGTTGAAGTAACGGTCGAGCACCGCGAGCGCCAGGTTCTCGACCACGGGATGGGAGCCGACGCTCCCGTCGGTCTTCCGGTCAGCGGGGATGAGCGCGATCCCGGAGCGCGTCGCGGCGTTGGGTGTGAGGCGCGTGAGGTCGGTCTCGTGGCCGCGAAGCAAGAGCCGGCCGGCCTGGGCCGAACGCGCTCCGTAGAGCAGGTACACGATCTCCTCGAAGCCGGAGCCGATCAGGCCCGTCAGACCGACGATCTCTCCCTCGTGCATCTGGAAGGAGACGTCGTTGACGATCGAAGCGCTCAGCCCCTCGACCGAGACACCGACTCGCCGCTCGGTCAGGTCCGCATGCTCGACGTCGCCGAGTTTTGCGAGCTGCCGGCCGATGATCATCTCGACGAACGCCGTCTCGCTCGTCTCGCGGGTGCGGACCGCGCCGACGAGCGCGCCGTCGCGCAGGACGGTGACGCGGTCGGTGATCTCACGCACCTCGTCGAGGTCGTGCGAGACAAAGAGGATGCTCGCACCGGCCGCTGCAGCATCGCGTACGAGCGAGAACAGCACCTCGATCCCCTCCCGCGGCAGGAAGACCGTCGGCTCGTCGAGTACGAGCACGCCTTGGCCGACGCCGACGCCGCGGATCTCCTCGATCGCACGGACGATCGCGAGGAGCGCCCGCTCGACCGGCTTCAGCTCGGCGACAATCGCCGTCGGGTCGATCCGCAGGCCGTAGCGCTCGAACGTCTCGCGCGCCCGCTTGCGCTCGTGCCGCCAGGAGATCCCGAAGCGAGAGCGCGACGATGCGAACTCGGCCACGCGCAGGTTCTCGAGCACGCTGAGCGACTCGATCAGCCCGAGATCCTGGTGCACGAAGCTGAGCCCGAGCTCGCGGAACTGCCCGGGAGCGAGCGGCAGCCGTACCGGCTCGCCGTCGATCGCGAGCTCCCCCTCGTCCGGCTCGTGGAAGCCGGCGAGGACTTTGATCAACGTCGACTTGCCCGAGCCGTTCTCCCCGAGAAGGCCGTGGACCTCCCCGGGGAGCAGGCTCAGATCGACTCCGCGAAGCGCCTGCGTCCCGCCGAAGCTCTTCGACAAGTTGCGCAGCTCGAGCCGCGGCGATGCGATCTCCTCCACCGCTACTTCAGGCCCCAGAGCTTCCGGTAGCCGCTGACGTACGTGGTGCCCCAGCCTGACGTGAACTTCGGGCCGGCCTGACCGATGTTCGTCTTGTCGAAGACGCGCACCGGCACGCGGGCGTTCTTCACGGGCTTGAGGCCGCCCATGATCCGCATCGACTGGTCGGCGATCGCGTAGCCGATCCATTCGAGGTTCTCACCGACGTTCATCGTCACGATGTCGCCCTGCTTCACCATCTTCAGGATTTCGGGCGTCCCGTTGAAGGTCGAGATCTTGACCCGACCGGTCCGGCCTGCTGCGCGGATCGCCGCGGCCGCGAACGGCACCTCGGCGCTGTCGTAGAGGGCGATCACGTAGTTGATCCCAGGGTCGCCCGTCAGGGCCGCCTGGACGTTCGGCTGGATCTTCGTGGCGACGTCGGCGATCGTCACGTCGGTGAACTTGAGCTTGCAGCCGGAGCAGAACTTGCGGAACTCCTCGCGGATGCCTGCCACCATCGGCAGCGTCGACTTGACCTGGTTGATCGTCACGACCAGGGCGTTCGCCTTGCCCTTCGTGTCCGCGATCGCCTGATCGGCGATCAGTTGGCCTGCGATCTTGTAGGGGATGTTGACGAGGCCGCCGACATTCGGCGCGGACGGCTGGTTGTCGTCGTAGAGGTGCGCGACGATCGTCGGGATCCCCTTCGCCTTCGCAGCCTTGATCTGAGGCTGGAGGCCGGCCGGGTCGTTGCCGGCGAGCAGCACGATCGCGCTCGCCTTCTGCGCAACCGCGGCGTTCATGCCCTGCACCCACTGTGACGGCTGGCCCTGGTTCTGCCAGATCGTCACCTTCACGCCAACCGGGCCGGTGATGCGCTTGATGTGGTTCGCGATCGTCGAGACGAAGGGAATCTGGCTCGAGGCCGGGATGATGAAGATCGTCTTGCCGCCGGCCCTCGCCTTAGCGTTGAATGCCGGGCCGGGAGCGACGAACTTCGGCACAGCCTTGTGCCTGTTCAGATTCGCCTGAGCTCCGGTCCACGAGGCCGTCGTCGCCGCCATGCCGGCGGCGATCGCCACCGCTGCGGCCAGCACTATTACGGTCGAGATCAGTACCCGTCTCTTCATTCCGACTCCTTCGCTCCGTAGTTGGTCCGAGCCGATTCCCGGCTCACGTATCCGTCGATCAGGTCTTCCTGGACGGCGTTCCGGTCGCGCTCCGCTGGGTTGCCGTAGCCGCCTCCGCAGGGAGAGATCAGGCAGAGCCGATCGCCTGAAGTCGCCTTCCGATACGGGAACTTCGACGGCAGTTCCAGCTCGCCCGCGGTTCCCCGGTTGAGCAGAACCGCGCCCGGCGTCCCTTCCGCCCCGCCGAAGAGGCCGGGCGGGGCCGTGACCGATCCGTCGCCCTCGAGCGAGTAGCCGGCGTCGTCTAGGAACTCGATCTCCCGCGTGGTTCCGAGCCCGCCCCGCCACCGGCCCGGGCCGCCCCGGTCCTCGAGCAGCTCGTACTGCGTCACGCGCAGCGGGAAGTGCGATTCGATGTCCTCGATCGGGTTGTTGCGCGTGTTCGCGTACAACGTGTCCACGGCGTCGAGGCCGTCCTTGCCGTACCGGCCGCCGTAGCTCCCTTCCTGGATGTCCATGTAGACCCAGTGCTGGCC
>JACCRW010000188.1 GCA_013813345.1 Actinomycetota bacterium | reverse complement strand
CGCGGGGTCAGCTTCGCCTCTGCCTTGAGCTGGCCGTAGACCTCGTCGTAGATCGACTTCGTCTGCCGTGCATTCCGCCCGGTTGCGAGCACGAAGAAATCCGTGTAGACGCACACGGGTCGCATGTCGAGGATGACGACGTCTTCGGCCAGCTTGTCCGCTGCTAGAGCGGCGATCCGGCGTGCTTGTTCCAGAGAGCTCAGAGGACTGAGTGTAGCCGTCATCCCCGGACGTAGAGGCTGTGCGCCTCGATGTAGTCGGCGACCGCCGGGACGACGAGCCCGTCGAGCGGTTCCCCTTCCCGGACCCGCCGGCGGAGCTCGGAGGAGGAGATCGCGTGGGGCTCGAGCTCGAAGAGCTCGACGCGCGACGAGGTGAGGGGTGGCTCGTAGCCGGGCCGGGCCGCGACCCCGAGCCGGACGAGCTCGAGCACGCGCTCCGGCTCCTTCCACGTCGAGAACGCGGCGAGCTCGTCGGCGCCGAGCAGGAAGATCGGGTCGTCGTAGCCGTAGGCCTCGAGCGCGTCGACCGTATACCGGTGCGGCTCGAGCTCGACGATCGCGCCGAGCTCTGTGAACGTCAGGCGCGCCAGCTCGAGCCGATCCGACGCAGGAGCCTCAGAGGGCTTGTGTGCGGCGTCCGCCACGACGGTCACGTGCAGCGCGTCGATCGCGAAGTGCTTCACGGCCGCCCGGGCGAGCGCGAGGTGGCCGAGATGCGGCGGGTCGAAGCGGCCCCCGAGGATCCCGACTACTGCCATTCCATGGTCTCATCGCCGAGCTCGACGTCTTGGCCCTTTCGGACCCCGGCCGCCTCGAGAGCGGCCTCGAGCTCCTCTCCCGTCGGCGCTTCGCCGACGACGCGGAAGCCGCGATCCGTGCGGTAGATCCGGTAGGCACGGCGGGCAGGCGGCTGCGGGCGGTAGTCCCGGAACTCTTCGAGTTCCGGTTCCTCCGCTGCCTCCGGCACCGGAGGAATAGGCGGAATGAGGGTGAACAACCGTCGCTTGAACTGCTCGATTCCCTCGCCGGTGAGCGCAGAGACGTGGAAGATCTCGACTATCCGCGGGTCGTCGAGCTGAAAGCTCGGCGAGCCGCGGACAGCATCCACCTTGTTGAGGACGATCGCCTGCGGCCGCTCCTCGAGACCGGCACCGTAGAGCGCGAGCTCGCGGTCGATCGTCCGGAAGCGCTCCTCCACGTCGTCCTCGGCGGCGTCGATCACGTGCAGCAGCACGCGCGCGCGCTCCAGATGGGCGAGAAACTCGTGGCCGAGACCGATTCCCTCGCTCGCGCCCTCGATCAGCCCGGGCACGTCGGCGACGGTCAGCTGCGCGCCGTCCGGCGACTCGACGGTGCCAAGGACGGGCGCGAGGGTCGTGAACGGATACTCGGCCACCTTCGGCTTCGCGTTCGAGATCCGGCGCAGGAGCGACGACTTGCCGGCGTTCGGAAGCCCTGCGAGGGCGGCGTCGGCGAGCAGCTTCAGGTGAAGCTCGACCTCCGCCTGCTCGGGCGGATCGCCCACCTCGGCGAAGCGGGGCGTCTGGCGAGTCGGGGTGGCGAAGCGCGCGTTGCCGCGGCCGCCGTTACCGCCACGCGCGAGGACGATCCGCGCCCGGGGCGTCTTGAGGTCGGAGATCGGAGTGCCGTCGGGCGTCGAGACCTGCGTACCGACCGGGACCTCGAGCACGATCGTGGCGCCGTCGGCGCCGTGCTTGCGGGAGCCCCGGCCCGGCTCGCCGCGGCCGGCCTTGAACCTCGTCTTCCGGCGGAAGGCCGAGAGATCGCGGAGATCGTCGTTCGCGACGAGGATCACGTCGCCGCCTCGGCCACCGTCGCCCCCGTCAGGTCCGCCTCGAGGCACGTGCTTCTCGCGCCGGAAGCTGAGGCCGCCGTCGCCGCCGCGACCAGCCAGCACGTGAATCGACGCGCGATCGTGAAACACGCGCTCTTCTAACCGTTCTTTCCGACGTTAGTCGGAAAGAACGGCAATCGTGCGCTTCTCGCCGCTCGTGCGGAACTCGACCGTCCCGGCCTGCGTCGCGAAGATCGTGTGGTCGCGGCCGAGGCCGGTGCCGGGGCCTGGGCGGAAACGCGTTCCGCGCTGGCGCACGATGATCCCGCCGGCCTTGATCTGCTGGCCCCCGAAGACCTTGACGCCGAGGCGCTGGGCGTTCGAGTCGCGCCCGTTCCGGGAGGAGCCGAGACCCTTCTTGTGTGCCATTAGT
Organism: Actinomycetota bacterium; assembly: GCA_013813345.1. GTDB lineage: Bacteria > Actinomycetota > Thermoleophilia > Gaiellales > Gaiellaceae > Gaiellasilicea. The sequence continues at coordinate 12,379 of JACCRW010000188.1, read as the reverse complement.
GTCCTCCTGGGTGATGTTGCCGCGTTGCTGAGCCGCGAGCACCAAGCGATGCAAGGACGCAGGGAGCGCCGATAGTTCCACTATCGGCGCGACTGAGGACGCCGCAGCGCGCAGCGTGATCGCGGCTCAGGAACCCGGAGGGCATCGCCCAGGCGGACACTTAGTCGTCCTCCTTCGCCGCAAGCGCGGATTCGAGCGCGGCGAGCGCGCCCTTCCGCGCGGCGTTCGCCTGCTCGTAGTCGAGCGCGGCCTCCAGCATTGGGCGATTCCAGCCGGTCGATTGCTCCTTGATCTCCGCGACGGTCAGCTCGTCGTAGCCGGCCGGCATCCCCTTGACCCGCTCGGGCGCTGCCACGGGAGCCTCGGCCTTGGCGGACTCGGTCTTCCGTGGCTTGGAGGCGCCGATCGACTCGATCTGGATCTGCGAGAGGCTCGCCCGGAAGCCGGTGTGCTTCTTGTAGCCGTTCTTCGGCCGGTACTTGCCGATCCGGATCTTCTCGCCCTTCACATCTGCGACGACGCGCGCGGTGACGGTGGCGCTCGGCGAGAGGTTCGGGCCGCCGTCGCCGCCGCCCGTCAGGAGCACCGTCGGTTCGAACGTCTTACCCTCGCCGTGCGGGAGTCGGTCCACGAGCAGTCGCTCGCCCTCGTGGACGCGGTACTGCTTGCCACCGACGGAGATGATTGCGTAAGAGCTCATAGGCGTGCGAAACGCGGGCTAGGCGCCCGCGAGCCGAGGGATTGTAGCGAACACCCGCTTCTGACGGCTAGATCTCGTCGCCCCACTCGGACATCGGCACGTAGTCGTCGGTCGTAGCGTCGTCGGTCGCCGGCTTGCTCGCCGGGCGATCGGGAGCCGCCACGGCGACGGCCGCCGACTGCTCGGCTTCGCCCTGTTCGGGGGTGTCGCCGTTCTCGGAGGCGACCACGGGCTTCTTCTTCCGGTTCCGGCCGCCGCGCGATCCGCGGCGGGTCTTCCTCTTCGCCGGCTCCGGCCCGTCGTTCGCTTCGGCCTCGTCCAGTTCAGCCTTCGAATCGGCCTCGACGTTCGGCTCCTCGCCAACGAGCGCTGTTGCGGGCTTGGGTCGCGAACGCGGCTTCGGCTTTGCGTCGCCGGCTCCGTCGTCGAGATCGAAGCTCGGGACATGGATGCGTGGGGTACGCGACTTCGGCGCGCTCGCAGCTCCTGCCTCGGGCTCGTCTTCGGCGCCTGGGTCGACGGGAATCTCATCGGCTTCGAGCGCGACGTCGACGAGCCCCTCCGCATCGGCGTCGGCGTCCGTGACCGGCTTCTTCTTGCGGTTGCGCCCACCGCGCGAGCCTCTGCGCGTCTTCTTCTTCACGGGAGCTTCGTCGCCGTCGGCGGTCTCCTGCTCCTCGGGCTCCTCGGGCTCCTCGTCGGCCTCGGCCTCGACGTCCAGCTCGGCCGAGCCGGCCTCCTCGAGCTCGTCGTCGAGCTCCGCGACGTCGGTCTCGTCCGCATCCTCCGCGGCCTTCCTCGCCCGGCTGGGGGCGCGGGTCGGCTTCTCGGCCTCGCTCTCGAAGGTGATCGCTTCCGGCGCCGCTACGGCGCCGGAGAGCAACGTCGCGTAGGCCGAGCCGTCGAGCACGCGCTCGATCCGGACTTTGGCCTTCTTGCCAACGAGCTTCGCGGCGCCGCCCACGATCACGTCGAGCCCGTCGAGCTTGCCGGCGGCCGCGCGCGCGTCGTGCAGGCCGAGCTCGACCAGCTTCAGCTCGACTTCGGAGCCCTCGGCGACCGGCGTCTCGGGCTGGAGATCGGCGAGCTTGCCTTCGGCGAGCACCGCGAGATGATCGGCGTGCACGCCCTCCTTGGGCACGAAGAAGAAGCGCTTCTTCGAGGCGGCTTCGATCTCGGTGAGGCGGTTGGCGCCCGAGCCGATCAAGAGCGCCGCCGTACGTGCGCTGACCTCGACGCGGAACGCCTGGGCCCGCGAGCCGGCGGCGAGCACGCGCAGGCGCCGCTCGACTTCCATTGCGGCCGTGGCCTCTGAGACGACGATTCCGTCGCCGTCGCAGGTTGGGCACTTCTTGGTCAGGATCTCGCGGGGGCCGTCGGTGACGTTCTGGCGCGTCATCTCGACGAGCCCGAGCGGCGAGATCTCGACGACGTAGGTCTTGGTTCGATCCCGCTCGAGCTCGTTGCGCAGCGCCTCCTCGACCTGGGCCCGGTTCTTCGGGTTGGCCATGTCGATGAAGTCGATCACGATGATCCCGCCGATGTCGCGAAGGCGGAGTTGGCGGACGACCTCCTTGACCGCCTCGAGGTTGTTCTTCGTGATCGTGTCCTCGAGCCGCGCGCCCGAGCTCTTCGAGCGCGAGCCGACGAAGCGCCCGGTGTTGACGTCGATCACGGTGAACGCCTCGGCGTAGTCGAAGACGAGGTAGCCGCCCGATGGTAGGTCGACGCGGCGCGAGAGCGTCGAGCGGATCTCGGCATCGACGCCCGTGCCTTCGAAGAGCGGCGTCTTCTCCTTGTAGCGGTGGACGCGCTCCAGCATGTGGGGCGAGGTCTTCTTCAGGTAGCCGACGATCCGCTTGAAGGTGCGCTCGTGGTCGATCTGGGCGCTCTCGAAATCGCCTGCGAAGAGATCGCGGACGATGCGCAGCGGCAGCTCGGCCTCCTGGTAGACGAGGGCCGGCGCCTTCGAGGACTTCGCCTTCGCCTGGATCGTCTTCCAGAGTCGCTGGAGGAAGACGAGGTCGCGCTCGATGTCCTCGGCGGACGCGCCCTCGGCCGCGGTGCGGACGATGATCCCGCCCTCCTTGGCCTCGAGCCCCTTGATGATCTCCTTCAGACGTGCGCGCTCGGCGTCGTCGAGCCTGCGCGAGACGCCGAGCCCCTCGCCCTGCGGAACAAAGACGAGGAAGCGGCCGGGAAGCGAGATCTCGGTCGTCAGCCGCGCGCCCTTCGTCTTCATCGGATCCTTGACGGCCTGGACGAGGATCTCCTGGCCGCGCGCGATCAGGTCTGTGATCTTCTTGCCGTGTCGCTTGCCCTCGAGCTCCGGGACGACGATCTCGTCGACGTAGAGGAAGCCGTTCTTCTCGAGCCCGATCTCGACGAACGCGGCCTCCATCCCCGGCAGGACGTTGTCGACCGTGCCGAGGTAGATGTTGCCGGCGATCGAGCGTTTGTCGGGGCGCTCGAGATAGACCTCGGCGACGCGGTCGTCCTCGACGATCGCGACGCGCTGCTCGCCGACGTCGACCGAGATCAGGAGCTCGCGCTTCGCCTTCGGCAGTGGCGCCCGCTTTTGCGGGACGCGCCGTCGATTGGCCTGCTGGTTGGCGCGACGCTCCTGGCGCTGGCTGCGTTCGCCCGCCGGACCTCGCTGGGCCTGGCGCTCGCGCCGCGGCCGCTCGGTCTGCTCGGGCTCGGGAGCGGTCTGCTCGCCGAGAGTGGCGGAACCGGGCTTCTTGCGCCCGCGCCCGCCACGATTGCCGCGGCGGCGCTTGGGTGCTCCATCCGTTCCGGCCTCAGCTTCGCCGGTTTGCGGTGATTCGGGTGCTACCGCCTCAGGCGGTGGTTCTGGTGCAGGGGCCGCTTCGGCTGCCTGCTGCTCGTTCTGTTTGCGCTTGCGTCGAAACCAGGGTGACAAGTGCTTCTCCTAGGGTGGGCGCGCGCAAAGACACGGCCGCGGATGCGGCCGGTCGCGCGCTGCGAGTGATGAAAAACGTAGGCATGGCCTGTGGACAGGCTAGCAGCCGGGCCTGACGGCTCTGCGGACCGGGTCTGCGCTCGATAACTCAGGCTGCGGCGGGGCGCAGCCGCGCGCGGCGAGCGTGCACGCCGCGAAGGCGCTGCGAGAGCCGGGCGTAGGCCCAGGGCTCGACCTCGGCGTAGCGCTTCTCGCCCTGGCCGCGCGTCGCCTCGAGGTACTCGAACCAGGCGTCGGCTTCCTCGATCTGCAACAGCTCTTCCGCATGCTCCCCCGCGTGCTCCCCACCGGCGATCCGATTGCCTGCCATGTGCCTCCCTCGAGGTCGGTTGGACCGACTCTAGGACCTCGGCCGGACGGAGAACCAGACGTCGGCTCCGCCGGCCGAGCGGTTGATCGCACGTGCGGACCCGTCGTGTGCGGTTGCGATCGCCTGGACGAGCGCGAGCCCCAGGCCCGCGCCGCTACTGCCGCGCGCCTCGTCGGCGCGAGCGAAGCGCTCGAACGCACGCGGGAGGAACTCGGGTGGAAACCCCGGCCCCTCGTCCTCGACGTGGAGCTCGACCCGATCCGGCCGCTCGAGCGCGACGAGGTGGACGGCTCCGCGTCCGTGCCGGAACGCGTTCTCGACGAGATTGCCGAGCGCCTGCTCGAGCCGGAGCCGGTCCGCCGAGACCGTGAGCCCGTCCGGCGCGTCGATCTCGATCGGGCGGCCCGCGTGCTCCACGCGACCGCGGAAGCGTCGAGCGACCGTGGCGAAGAGGCCGGCGACCGAGACGGGCGCGAGCAGGAGCGGAAGGCGACCGTCGTCCGCCTGCGCGAGCACGAGCAGATCGTCGGCGAGCGCGGCGAGCCGGTCGGTTTCCTCGGCGGCCGAGCGGACGACCCGTTCGAGCTCAACTTGCGTCCTCGGCCGGCTGGAAGCGAGCTCCAGCTCCGCCTTCAGGAGCGCGAGTGGCGTTCGCAGCTCGTGGCTCGCCTCCGCGACGAAGCTGCGCTCGCGCTCGAGCGTGGCCTCGAGCCGGCCGAGCATTGCGTTCAAGGTCTCGCCGAGCCGCGAGACCTCGTCGTCGGCAGGCGGAAGCGACAGCCGTCGGCCGGGCTCGGCGGCCGAGATCTCCGCCGCCTCGGTCCGCATCGACTCGACCGGGCGAAGTGCCGCGGTCGCAAGCCCGTAGCCGAGCAGGGCTGCGAGCAGCAGCGCGATCGGCTCGACGAGCGCTAGCTCACTCAGCAGGCCGGCGAGCGCTTCGTCGCGCTCCTCCAGGGAGGCGCCGACGACGAGCGTGCGGCTGTCGACGGGGAGAGCGAGGACACGGGCGCTACCGTCGAGCCCGCGCACGGCGTCGAGCTCGATCCGCGTCGCTTCGGCTCGTGCACGCTCGAGCTGTGCAGGTGCGAGCACCGGCTCCAGACCGACCCCAGGCGTCCCGGCGAGTGCGCGGCCCGAGCGGTCGAGCACCTGGACGAACCGATCCTCGTCGTCACCGGCAAGTCGAAGGTCGTCTCGGGCGAGCAGTGGCGCAAGCTCGGCCGCCCGTGCGTCGAGCGCGTCGTCGACGGCTTCGTCAAGAGTCGAGCCGAGCCGGACGTAGAGGAAGACGCTCGTCGCCGCCAGGAGCAGCGCCATCGCAAGGGCGAACCCGAGCGTCAGGCGGAGCCGGATCGGCAGCCGCGTCATCGACGCAGCCGGTAGCCGGCGCCGCGCACCGTCTCGATCGAGTTCTCCCCGAACGGCCGGTCGAGCTTCTCCCGGAGATAGCGGACGTAGACGTCGACGACGTTGGAGCGGTTCTCGTAGCTGTAGTCCCACGCGTGCTCGAGCAGGTCGAAGCGCGAGAGCACCTGGCCCGGGCGGCGCATGAACGTCTCGAGCAGCGCGAGCTCCTTGGTCGAGAGGGCGATCTCGACGTCCCCGCGCCAGACCTGCCGCGTCGAGGGATCGAGCCGCAGCGTGCCGACCTCGAGCACAGGCGGGCGCTCGACCGGGCCGCGACGGCCGAGCGCGCGTAGTCGCGCGTGCAGCTCGGCGAAGGAGAACGGCTTCGTCAGGTAGTCGTCCGCACCCGCGTCGAGCCCCGCGACCCGATCCTCGACCGCGTCACGCGCCGTCAGCATCAGCACCGGCGACCAGACCTCGCTCCGGCGGAGCCGGCGGCACACCTCGAAGCCGTCGATCCCGGGCAGCATCACGTCGAGGACGATCGCGTCGTAGTCGGTCGCGCCGGCCATCCAGAGCGCGTCGTCGCCGGTCGCCGCGATATCGGCGGCGTGGCCCTCCTCGACGAGCCCGCGCCGCAGGAGCGCAGCCAGCTTGACGTCGTCCTCCACGATCAGCGCCCGCATCCGCTGATTCTCCCGCGCGCAGATGAAAGCGCGATGAGAGGTGGAGCGGCGTCCCGCTTCACCTCGCGGTCGAGCGCCTACTCGCTCTCGGCGCTCTCGTCCTCGTTCCCCTCGCCCTCGATCACGACGACGCCGAAGCTCCCGTCGAGGCGGACGTCGACGGTCGATCCGTTCGGCTTGGTCACCTCGACCTCGTAGACGGCCCCGTTCTCGGAGTCGCGCTCGGTTTCGTTCACGGTGCCGCCGCCGGTCGCACGCAGGGCCGCGGCGCTCGCCCGCTCGAGCGTCGCGCCGGTCAGCTCGCGGTCGGCACCCTCCGAGTCGTCGCCGCCCGTGGCCCCGGCGAGAGCGGCCCCGCCGAGGGCAAACGCTGCAAGCGCCGCCGTGCCGGCCGCGATCTTCGTCAGTCGTGAGCTCATCGAATCTCCTTCCGTCGCGATCCAGTGAGCGCCACGGTAGACCTGTCCGATGAGACGGCCATGAGAGCCGCCGGAAGTCCGCTGCTCAGCCGGGCGCGCCGCCGAAGCCGATCTCGTTCCCCTCGGCGTCGCGGTAGATCGCCTTGCGCACGCCGCTCGAGTAGGTCTCGTGCTCGGCGGGGCTGATCCCGCGGGAGGCGATCTCCGACACAAGCGAATCGAGATCGTCCACGAAGATCGTATGGAGCGCATGGCCGGCCCGCTCAGCGTCCTCCACAATGAAGATCGATCGATGCTCGGCGAGCTCCCAGACAGCCTCGGTCTCGTGCGCGAGGAAGCTCGGCTCGGAGCCGAGCAAGCGCTCGTACCACGGTCTCGCCGCCGCGTAGTTGGTGACACAGATCCCGGCGTAGAGGTCGAGTGTCACGGGCCGATCGTAGCCCTGCGGGGGCCATACCACCGTCGGATCAATCGTCGATCTTGTCTGCGGCCGCAGCGAAGTAACGCCGCGCGGCCTCGCCGACGGCGCGTGTGCCGGCGTAAGCGACCCCGCCCTTGAGCGCCCAGCCCGCAATCGGCACGGCGCCGAGGAGCTGGCGCGCGACCGCACGCAGGCCGAACCCCGTCGCCACCGTCCCGAGCACCTCGGGCAGCCGCTGCTGATCGATCTCGATCCCATGCGCGGACGCAAGGCGCAGCACGAGTCGCACCTGGTTCAGCGTCAGCACCGGGAAGTCCGCGCCTGGGATGAAGATGGCGGCCCCGAGGACGCCGTTCTTGCGCGAGAACGACTCGATCAGCGCATCGCAGACAGGGTCGCGCAGCACCGGCAGGCGGGCCGCGAGCGGCGTCGCGCTCTCGCCGAGCCGCACGGCGAGGACGCGGGCGATCTCCTCGACAGGGAAGCCTGTTCCGGGCGCGCAGGCGACGACATCGGTGGCGAGCACGTAGGGGACATCGAATCGCTCCGTTCCGGTCTGCACCGCGATCACCGGAACGCCCGCCCGGTTGGCGGCGCGAAGCGCCTCGACGTCGTCCTCGGTCGGCCTGCCCGCGAGCACGCGCACCAAGCCGGCGGCGTGCTCGGCCGAGCCGCGCGAGGTGACGGCGCCAGCAGAGCCGCCGCGGGCGAGCTCCTGCTCGAGCGTCTCGGCGAGCGCCCCCGTGACGAGCAGCGGCCGGTCGTCCTCGAGCATCGTCCGGGCTTCCTTGACGAGGCCCCAGATCGCAGCCGGATGCAGCTTCGCCATCTAGTCTCGCCGCCGGCCGAGATTGCCGCGAGCGTGGATCGAGAGGAGGACGCCGATCGCGGCCAGGTTCGCGACCATCGAGGAGCCGCCCACGGTGACGAATGGCAAGGGAATCCCCGTGACGGGCGCGATCCCCATCGTCATCCCGACGTTGACGAAGATCTGGAAGAGGAAGGCGAGCACGATCCCGCCGGCCACGATCGCCCCGTAGGCGTCGCGGGCGACGGTGATGATCCGAAGTCCTCGCCAGACGACCAGCAGGTAGAGCCCCAACAGGAGCGCCGCGCCGAAGAAGCCACGCTGCTCGGCCAGGGAGGCGAAGACGAAGTCGGTCGCGTGCTCGGGGAGATAGTCGAGCCGGGTCTGGGTCGCGCCGGCGACGCCGCGGCCGTCGAGCCCGCCCGAGCCGACCGCGGTGATCGACTGCGTCACGTTGTAGGTCGTCCCGCCCGGATCGCGATCGGGATTCGCGAAGCCGGTGAGCCGCTCCTTCTGGTAGGGCTCCAGCACCTCGACGCCCACGTTCGGCAACAGCCAGACCACGCTGACGATCACCGTCACCGCCGTTGCGGCGAGCGCGAGCAGGTGCGTCCAGCGGGCGCCGGCGACGAAGAGACAGGCGGCGAGGGCGGCCGAGTAGACGAGCGAGGTGCCGAGGTCGGGTTGCTTGAAGACGAGCAGGATCGGGATCAGGGCGAGGCCGACCGCTTGGAGGACGACACCGGCGTCCAGGCGTCTCGCTCGATCGGCGAGGAAGCCCGCGAGCGCGAGGACGAAGAGGAGCTTGCCGAACTCGGAGGGCTGGAACTGGAAGGGGCCGATGTCGATCCAGCGCTTCGAGCCGCGCGTCTCCTGCGCGAGCAGGAAGACGAGCACCATCAGGACGATCGTGCTCCCGAAGATCACGCGCTGGGCGCGGCGGTAGCGATCGGGATCGACGGCGAGGGCGACGAGGAGCGCGACCGCGCCGAGACCGACGGCGATCGCCTGGCGGATCACGTAGTAGCTCCCGTCGCCCTCGACGTCGTAGCGGGTGATCCCGGCCACGGCCCAGAGGCCGTAGGCGACGAGTGCGGCGACCGCGCCGACGAGCAGCCAGTCGAGCCGGCGCACGAACGCGAGCACATCGATGCCCTGGCTCGGTGCGGAGCGGGAGGAGACGTCCAACATCAGTCGCTCGCCACCAGGCCCTGGATCCCGGCTTTGACGCCGAACCAGCGCTCGAAGACCTTCAGGGCCGCCGGCGCGGCCGCAGTGCCGCCGTGGCCGCCGTTCTCGATCACGGCGCAGACGACGATCGGCCCGCGGTCGCCGTAGGTGGAGACGTCGAACGGCCCCCAGCCGCACCACCAGGACTGGTCTTCGAGGTGTCCGGGGCCGTAGCCGGGGAGATCGACCACCTTCTCTGCGGTGCCCGTCTTGCCCGCGACGGGGACGGGGAAGCTCCCGAAGACCCCCGACGAGGTTCCGTAGGCGTCGTGGGTTGCGGCGTAGAGGCCGTCGCGGATGACGGACAGCCCGGCCGCGTCGACATCGACGGGCTCGGGGCGCGCCGGTGGGAAGGTGCGCTTCGTGATCGGCGGCGAGCCGTCGTTGCCGGGCTGCTCCACCGCCGAGACGAGATACGGCGTTACGAGCTTGCCGCCGTTCGCGAGCAGCGCGTAGAAGCGCGCCATCTGGAGCGGCGAGACGGTCACGTCCTTCTGGCCGATCGCGAGCTGGATCAGATCACCGGGGTTCCACGCGCGATCGATCCCCTCGTACGTCTTCCTGCGCCAGGCGGGCGTCGGCACGAGCCCGGCCGTCTCGCCGCCGATGTCAAGTCCGGAGATCCGGCCGAAGCCGAACTTGCGCGCCCAGTCCTGCATCCGCGTCCAGTAGGCGCGCTCGATCTCGCCGCGCTCGTAGTAGCGGTTGCCGACCTCGTAGAAGTAGGTGTCGCACGACTGCGCGAGCGCGGTCGGGAGCGTCATCGGCTGGTTCGTGTACGGGTTCCAGTTGTTGAACTGAAACCTGTCCTCCCCGTAGTAGGCGGTTGGCGTGCACTGGATCGACTGGTACGGGGAGAGAAGCCCGTCCGAGATCGCGGCGAGCGCCGTCACGGGCTTGAAGACCGAGCCGGGCGGATACTGGCCGGCGAGGGCGCGGTTGATCCCGGGATAGTTGCGCTCCTTCGCGACCTTGTCGTCGACGAGCGGCTCGAGCTTCTTCGGGTCGGCGCGGCCGACGTAGACCGACGGCTTGTAGGTCGGGTTCGAGGCGAGCGCGAGGATGGCGCCGTCGCGCGGATCGAGGGCGACGATGGCGCCGCCGTTCGCGTTGTACGACTCGTGGTCGCGGGCAGTCCGGATTCCGAATGCGAGCGCCTGCTCCGCCGCCTGCTGGAGGCCGACGTCGATCGTCAGCCGGACGCTCGAGCCGTAGGTCGGATACTCCTTCGTCTCGTACTCGCTCTGCGGCCGGCCGACCGAGTCGACGCGCACCTGGGCCGCGCCGGGCGTGCCGCGCAGATACACGTCGAAGGCGCGCTCGACGCCGGACTTGCCGAGCTTGTCGCCGCCGCGATAGCCGTCGCGCTTGCGCGCGGCGAGCTCCTGGGGCGAGATCTCGCCGACGTAGCCGAGGATCTGCGCTGCGAGCGCCCGGTGCTCGTAGTCGCGCAGGTAGGTGCCGACAATCTGGACGCCGGGGAACTCGGCTACGCGCTCGGTCAGGTACATCACCTGGTCTTCGTGGACGGCCGTCTTAATCGTGATCGGGGACAGCGGATCGTCCTTCGAGTCCTCGAGCGCGCGCGTCAGCCGCGGCAGCGGCACCCGCAAGACCTTCGAGAGCCGCTTGAACATCGCGTAGCGCCCTTCGCTCGGGAGGTCGCTCTTCCAGATCCGAACCGCGGTTCCCGGCACGTTCGAGACGAGCACGTTGCCGTTGCGGTCGAGGATCGTGCCACGCGGCGCCTCGATTCGTACGGTCCGCACCTGGTTCTCCTGGGCCGCGTTCAGGTACTTGTCGCCAGAGAGGACCTGGAGCGCCCAGAGCCGGAGGAAGAGGACTGCGAAGACGGCGAGGGCCACCGCGCCGAGCATCCCGACGCGGAGCGCGAGCTGAGGCGTGAAGCGATAGGGCTCGGTGACGCGCGGATCCGGCGGCAGGAACCGGTCCGAGGGACGACCCTTAGCCAAGGAGCCGAACCTCCGCCGGGCTCCGGACGCCGCCGCGCTCGAGCAGCGAGCGACAGAGCGCGAGCACGGGGCCGCCGAAGATCAGGTTCAGCCCCAGGCCGGCGATCAGCGCCTCGACGAGCGCACGCCGCATCGAGACCTCCTCACCGAGGAGGAAGTGGAGGAAGAAGCCAAAGAGCGCCACCAGGATCGTGAGCACGATCACGGCGAGAATGGGCGCATGTGCGCGGCCACGGCCGGTCGTCTCGCCGTACCGGCCGGTCCAGTAGCCGGCGAGCGCGAGGATCAGCGCCGTCACCCCCAATGTGTCGAGGGTGACGATGTCGAGCAGGAGCCCGCCGAAGAAGCCGGCCACCGCGCCCGTGATCGCTCCCCGGAGGAGCGCGATCCCGAGGAGAGCGAGGAGCAGGATGTCCGGGGTGCCGCCGAGCACGTCGAGCGAGGCGAAGATCGTCGCCTGCAGGAGCACGGCCACGAAGACGATCCCGGCGACGAGCGCGGAGTCCGCCACGGCTAGGGAAGCACCGGCGTGGGCCTGTTACCGACAAGCACCAGCACCGAGTCGAGCGAGGAGAAGTCGACGTCGGAGCGGATCTGCACCTGCTGGTAGAGGTCGGTGTCGAGCTGCCCGACGTAGGTGACGCGCCCGATCGGGATCCCCTTCGGGTAGAGCGAGGCGAGCGGCCCGGAGCGCCAGCCGGCGGTCACGATCGCGTCGTCCTTCTTGACCACGGCGTCCTTGCGCACGCGATCCAGGATCAGCGAGTCGCCGGCCTGCCCGTGCCGGACGATCCCGCCTGCCCCGCCGCGCAGCGCCACGGCCGAGACGGCGCTCTGCTCGTCGGTGAGCAGGCGCACGCGCGCCGCGTGGTCGGTGACGCGCGTCACCTGGCCGACGAGTCCCTCCCGGGTGACGACCGGGGCGTCGACGCGGACGCCCTCGGCGGAGCCGACCGAGACGACGAGCTCCTGCTCGAAGGCGCTCGTCGGGCGCGCGATCACCTCGGCGGCAAGCGGCTCGAAATCTGCCGGGAAGGCGGGCGCGTTCCGGTACTCGAGCAGGCGCCTGAGGTCGACGTTCTCCTGGAGGGCGGACTCGTTCTGGATCACCTGCTGCTGGAGCACGGCGTTCTCGCGCCGCAGCCGCTCGGCCTCGTCGCGGGCGCCGAAGAGCCCGGCCGTCCAGTCGTAAGCGTCCTCGAAGGGGCGGGCGACCCGGTTGATCGCCACCTCGAGCGGTTGCAGGACGCTCGCCACGGTCGCCTGGACGGTGTGCAGCGGCCCATCCTGCGACTCGCGGAACGAGATCGTGATCAGGACGAGCGCGGCGAGCACCAGCCCGCCCAGCACGATCCGGCGCCGAAGCGCGCTGCTGGTGCGAGAGGGGAACGGACGCGGGGCGGGACGCCGGACGGGGAAGCCCAGCACCGCCGATTTTGCGGTGCGGTTGCGTGGCACGAGCGATCTACTCTAGCGCGTCTCTCGGCGCCTGCTCGTGC
>JACCRW010000181.1 GCA_013813345.1 Actinomycetota bacterium | reverse complement strand
GAGCTCGGCGGGTTCGATCTCGGGCCGCCTCCGGGCCGCGGAACCCATACGGAGCTCGCGCGGTTCTCGTGAGCGCGCCGACCCTGGAGACGCTTACGAGAACTCTTGGCGCGGATTCCCGATTGGGATCGAGTCTGGGGCGTCGCGCGCGAGTCACGAGTCACGGGCACGCTGCGCGATGCACTCGCCGCCGCTGCGGCAGGCGCGGAGCGGCCTCCGAGGAGCTCGCTCTTCGAAGGCGCGTTGGGGCAAGTCTGGGCGGCGGTGACGACGATCCAGGCTCACGCTCGCCCGCGGCCGGTGTGACCGTTCCTGGCGGCGACCCCGCGGCGCGGCGATGCAACGTTCCGTTGCCGAGTCGCCGGCACGGAGGTAGTGGCGGGACCGGGCGTCTTCGTGCCGACGCCTGATGCCGATCGCTTCGTCGACCTGGCGCTGGAACGGATCCAAACGATCTCGCAACCGATCGTCGTGGAGGTGGGGACGGGCTGCGGCGCCGTTGCGTTGGCGGTGGCGCGGGCTCGGCACGATGCGGAGGTGCATGCGATCGACCTGTCACCGGCGGCGGTCTGCTGGACGAGGCACAACCGGCGCGAGCTCGGGCTCCGAAACATGGGCGTCCATCGAGGCTCTCTCCTGGCGCCGCTCTCGACGGAGCTGACGGGAAAGGTCGGCGTGATCCTCGCGAACATCCCGTACATCCTGGCCGAGACCTACGCGCCGATCGGAGGCGTTCCTCGCAGCACGATCGTGGGTGCAGGCGACGACGGGCTCGACCTGCATCGCCGCCTGGCGCGCGACGCGATGCCGCTGCTCAGGCCGGACGGACGCCTTGTGCTCCAGATGGGTGACGAACAATGGAGACGCTTCTCGCTCGAGCTGGCGGAGCTCGGCTATCGACCCGCGGAGCCGATTCGGCTCGGCGCCTTCGTGATCGCGCCCGCTGATCGGCCGGTGGGATGAAAGCGCCGGCTAGTCCGCTCGCGTTCTATCTCGCCGCGCGTGCGGTGATCTGGATCGCGGCCGCCTTCGCGCTCCTCACTTTCGATTCCCTGACCCGCGTCGTCGGAGCCGACGAGCAGCCCTGGATTGCCGATGTCGGCTGGTTCGTCGACATGTGGTCGCGCTGGGATGGGAGCTGGTTCGTCGGCATCGCGCGGGACGGCTACGTAGAGCCCGAGGACAGTGCCGCCTTCTTCCCCCTCTATCCGATGCTGGTCAGGGGTCTCGGCACGCTCCTCGGCGACCACTACGTCCTCGCCGGCGTGCTCGTCTCGCTCGCCGCCGGCGCCGCCGCTGTCGTCGTCCTGCACCGACTCGCGACGCAGATCCTCGGAGCGGACGTCGCCGACCGGACGGTGCTCTACCTGAGCCTCTTTCCGATGTCGATCTTCCTGCTCGCGGTCTACAGCGAGGCGCTCTACCTCCTGCTCGCAGCGGCGACGTTCCTGCTCGCGCTGCGCGGCCGGTTCCTCGCCGCTGGGCTCGTCGCGGGGCTCGCTCTGCTGACGCGATCGTCGGCGGTCGCGCTCCTGCCGGCTCTGGCACTCCTTGCGTGGCAGGTGAGGGACGGCCGCGGGCGGGCGCTCGCGTCCGTCGCCGTCGCCGGCCTCGTCGGCGCCCTCTGGCCGCTCTGGCTCTGGATCGAGCACGGCGATCCGCTGCTCTCCGCGCGCGCCCAGTCGTCGGAGCAGTGGAATCGGGATCTCTCTCCTGCCGGCCCCCTCGGCGGGATCTGGCAGGGACTTGAGGCGGGCTGGACGAGCTTGCGACAACTCCTCGAAGGGGGAGAGTCCTGGTCGTACGCGACGGACACGAGCCCGGTGTACGTCGCCTTCAACCTCGAGCAACTCGCCTACGCGGCGCTCTTCATCGGACTCGCCGTCGTCGTCTGGCGTCGGGTCGGACCGGCGTTCGGGATCTTCGTCGCCGTGAGCCTGGCACTGCCGTTGAGCGCGCCGCCGCCCGAGTATCCGCTCCTCTCACTGCCTCGCTTCGGGCTCGGGATCTTTCCGATCTTCCTCGCGCTAGCCGTGCTCGGCGAGCGCCCCCGGGCTCACCGGACGATCGTCTGGGTCAGCGCGCTCCTGCTCGGCCTGACGATCGCTCGCTGGTCGGCTGGGCTCTTCGTCGCCTGACCGTTCGGGATCCGTGGCCCCGACGAGCGTGACGAGGAAGAGCGGGGCGAACCAGACGATGTACGACGGCAACCAGTGCGCGAGCGAGAGCTGGAAGGCGACGATCACCGCGACGGCGAACGCCACGAGCTGGAAGAGGGTCAGCTTGCGAGCGACGACTCCGCCGAGCAACGCGAGCACCGCCACGAAGCCAACGGCGAGCGGACGAAAGGACGTGATCGCGTCGAACTGTCCCCAGAGGCTGATCGTCGAGTCGCGCGAGAGCTGCCAGCCGACCGTCCGGTCGTAGAGCTCCCGGACGCCGCCGTCGGGGATGAAGAGCGCGAACAGCGCCGCGGTGAGACCCACCGAGCCCAGCCCAGCCAGGATCCGGGACCGCGGCGTCCCTCCGGGCGCGCAGAGGACGAGCGGCCATAGGAGCGCGGGGACGAACTTGATCGCTGCGCCGAGGCCAAGGCTCGTGCCTCGCGCCCACGGCGACGCCGCTCCCATCAGGGCGAAGACGACCGCAAGCGGGACGAGCATGTCGTTGTACGCCCAGACCGAGGCGAAGAACGCGTACGGAGACGTCGCCCACGCATAACCGAGGAGGAGGCCGAGTGCCCGTCCGTGGCGGCGGCCGCCGAGGTGCCGCCCGAGCAGGATCACGCCCGCAAGCGTGGCAAGGTCGAACGCGTTCGTGGCGGCGCGGGCGGCATGCTGCGCCGACGAGATCGCCCAGGTGAAGGGCACGTAGAGGAGGTAGTTGACGGGCCCGTAGGTGTCGGGATGGAGCTCCGGATACCGGTACGACTCGGCGCCGTAGAGGTCTTCGCCGGCGAGGATCTGCTCCGCTCCCGCAACGCTCGCGAGCCCGACGTCGATCACGAGGCGGTCGTCGGCGAACGGGAACAGGAGCCGGAAGACCATGAGGACGAAGATTCCCCACTTCAGCCAGCGCAGCGGAACGCGCGTGAGCTCGCCCGGCTCCGCGCGAGTCGGGCGGAGGACGGCGTAGCCCGATCGCACGAGGATGTAGAGGAGCCCGAGCGTCGCGATCACTGTCGACCAGCGGATGCTGGCGAAGAGCGGGCCTCGGTCGAGCAGCGCGATCGAGTAGAGCCCGAAGCTCGAGAGGACGAGCACGTCGAGGTGCAGCAGTCGAAACGGCCGGCGCGGATCGACGAACGGGGCGACGAAGAGGATCGTCAGAGCCAGATAGGGGCTCAGCTCGAGGAGTTGCTCACTCCTCATCGGACGACCACAGCCTCAGGCGGTGCTCTCGTCACTGCGCAGCGCGCGGGCTCAGCTGCGCTTCGGTCGCGCGCCCTCAGCGCTGTCTGCACGCTGATCTAGTCACTATCAAGCAGGGGTCTAGTCACTATCGAGCAGGTTCCGGAAGAAAGCGCTACCATCGCCGCTTCGCCTGAACGAGGACACCCCCCGCCCGCGACCCCGACCCCGACCACGGGAGATCCAGTTCGCGTCCTTGCGTCAGGTGACGACTCTGCGGATCTATCAGCCGTCAATGACATTGAGCTTGATTCCGTTCTCGGTCCAACCGCCCCCGTGCCGCGGAGACGGCCGGGGAACCTCGTCCCCTATTCGGCGGTCTTGAAACCTTTCCTCCTCTCGACGATGGGAGCTCGTATGCTGCGGTCATCTGAACGCCTAGCGCTTCTCCTCACGGTCGCTTCTTGCTGCTTGGGCCTCCTGGCCTCAGCCGCACCGGCCGCCCCACCAAGTCCCGGTAACACCGCATTGCCAACAATCTCGGGGTCGGCACAGGCGGGCCAGACGCTGCGGGTCTCGACCGGCTCGTGGTCGCCGCAGCCTTCGAGCTTTGCGTATGCGTGGCATCGTTGTAGCTCCACAGGAACGAAC
>JACCRW010000173.1 GCA_013813345.1 Actinomycetota bacterium | reverse complement strand
TCCACTACAGCCGCGGCGACCTCGAGCGCGCCCGGGCGCTTCACGAGGCGAACCTCCAGCGTGCGCGTGAGCTCGGCTTCAAGGAGCCGGAGGCGGGGACGCTGGGCTCGCTGTCGATCATCGCGGGCGACCAGGGCCGAGCCGAGGACGCCGTCCTGCTCGCGAGGGAGAACGTTTCGCTCGCGCGCGACCTCGGCTCCCTGCAGGAGATCGCGCAGAGCCTTTGCCGCGCGGCCGACGTCCTCGCCCGCTTCCGGCGGAAAGCGGACGCCTCGGCCCGACTGCTCTCCTGCTTCGAGGGCCTGCGAGAGCGGATCGGGGTGAGCGAGGCCTGGGTCGCGAGGATGAACGAGGAGACGCTCGCCGAGATCCGCAGGCAGCTCGACGAGCCCGCCTTCGCGGAGGCCTGGGAGCGGGGCCGCGAGCTGACGGTCCACGAGGCGGTCGAGCTCGCGCTAGAGGAGCTCGCTCAGCCTGGGTGACGGAAGGGCAGCGTCCGCACCTTCACCGACTCGACCTCGACCAGGCAGAGGATCGTCGTCTCGGGCCGGAAGGGAAACGGCTCGCCGGTGTACTTGACCGCCATCGGGTTCGGTCACGTCGTGCCAGATGGCGGCGTCGGTGCGCGTCTACATCGCCAGGTGGTGTGAGTCCGGCTTCAAAGGTCCGGCACCTTACCTTCCTGGGTGCGACGGACTCGGTCCCGCCCCAGGCCTCGGTCTTGCTCACGGTCGAGCGCGAGGCCGGGAAGCGCCACGTCTTCTTCGACGAGCAAAATCACACCGCGTTCACCGTCTCCGAGTAGCACGCGGGGCCACCACGGGCTCGAAGCGCTAGGCGAGCCGGTCGGGGAAATCTGCCCAAATCCTGGCCCGCTCTGAACCTGCAACGGCCGGGACTGACACCCTCTCTGGAGGGAGGGGTTCGTGTTCTTGTCCAACACGGCAACGGATGGTGCTCGCATGCAGGGCGATTCTAGAGTCGCGCAGCTCCATGGCAGGGACGGGCCGTCTCGCAAGGCGACGCCAGAGGCCGCGCGTGTCCGCGAATGCCCGCCAGTCCCCGAATGTGGACCCGCCTCGTACCAGCGAGGCTGAGGGCATGCCACCGCAGGCAACACTACAGGCCTATTTGAAGGGCTTTTGCCTCAAGCCCTCTGACGGACTCGAACCGTCGACCCCCTCCTTACCATTCAGGTTCCGGGAAGGGAAGCGCGGGCACGCGCGGGCATTCACGGCCACAAAAGTCCCGCAAACCGAAAAGTCAGACGGCGAGACGTGACCCGCGCGTGGACGCGCGTGGTCGGGCTTGTGTTCCCTCCATGTTCCCTCGGCGTGTACCAAGGTCAGACATCTGAGCGTGCCGGTCGCGACCGCGCGCTACCGATCGAGTCGAAGCCGCCGTCGTGAGACCGTCACGATGATCGCAGTGTGACGGCCGGGCATGTCACGGCGCGAGAGCTGACCTCAAGCGAGAGCGCGCTCGTCCAGCCGGTGTTCGTCTACCCCACGCGTCCGGGGCAAGAACGCTCGCTTGGGCCAGCGTGCTCTCGCCCGAGACTCGCCGGTTCTTCGTCGAGAGAAAGTCGTCTCTCTCGGAGCTACAGGCGGCCGTCTCGGCGCTCGCGCTTCTCAGGCGTGGCGGCAGCGAACCAGCGGCACTCCTGCTCTCCGGGCTCGTGCGATAGGTGATCAGCCGCTCAGTTGAGCTGCAAGATGCCGAGCGCGTTCCCGTGCGGGTCGACGATCCACGCCGCCCGGGCGAAGCCGAGGTCGGCAACCCCGTCAACCGTCTTCAGTCCCGGCAGGTCGTACTCCTGGGTCGTGACGCCTCTCGCTCGCAACTCGGCGAGCTCCGCGTCGAGATCGTTCACGAACCAGCCGGCCTGGGTCTGCTCGTCGGCGGTGCCGACCGTGCTCCGCGTCACCGCCAGCTCGGTGCTACCGGAGCGGAAGGTGATCGCCTCGTCGCTCTCGTTCAGGATCTCCAGCCCGAGCTGGTCGTGGTAGAAGGCCCGCGTCTCCGCGAGGTCGACTGACAGCAGGACAACGTGCATCGGGTAGTCACCGAGCATGGCGGGCTTCTCCTTTTTTCGAGGCTGGGGCGTCGGGTCGGAACTCGCGGTCGGCGCAGTCCCGCCAAAAAGGGTGGAGCTCGCCGACGCCGTCAGACCAGTAGCGCCAGCCGGCACCCTTCGCTTCGGCCTCGCGGATCGACGCGGGACAGTTCGAGCAGGTCAGGCCCGTCGGAGGCTGCGGCACACGTCGCAGGATACGGGGCTGTCCGCCCGCTCGCGTCATCAGAAGTCTGAGAACATACGTTCGTGACTGCGCAGGGATCAGCGGCGACACGGTTCCGCCGAGCGGTCGAGCGCAAGAGCCTGCTGAACGCCGAGCTCGCGGCACGCGAGATGGGCCGGCTCGGGCTCGAGGATGCGCTCTCGCTCGTCCTCCTCTACGCCGGAGCCGACGATCCTCGCTTCGACCGCGCGGCTACGAGATGGATTGCTCGCTTCTGCGTCGAGGGCAAGCCGTCGCTCTCAGAGCTTCAGGCGGCCGTGTCCGCTCTGGCCCTTCTCAGACGCGGAGGAGGTGAGGCGGCGGCACACCTGCTCGTGGGGCTCTCGCGTAACGGTTAGGCGTCCGCGAGCGCGGTCGCTGCTTGCTTCTCCGCATCGCGCAGGGCTGCCTTCAGATCGGGCTTCGGCCTCGTCGCCGGGACGAGTCGCTTGTTCGGGCGGACGGCAACGCTGCCTGGATCGAGGCCGAAGCCGGCACCGGTCACGTCCTCGCTGAGGATGCCGCCCTCGAGCAACGGCTGCAGCGTCGGGTCGAGTGAGGCCGCTCGTAGAGTTCGGCTGGCGCGTTCGAGCGTAGGGCCGCTGAGCTTCCGCCGCCCGAGACCTTTCTGAACTCGTTCTAACGCGGCGCGGTGCTCGTCGAGGGCGGCGCT
>JACCRW010000170.1 GCA_013813345.1 Actinomycetota bacterium | reverse complement strand
CTGCGCGAGAAGATCGAGGACGATCCGAAGCAGCCCGAGCTGATCCTGACGGTGCGAGGTGTCGGCTACCGCTTCCGCGATCGCTAGGACGCTGTCGTGATCAGGGGGATCCGGCTCAGGCTCGCGCTCGCCCTCCTCGGTGTCGTCGCGGGTGCGCTCACGGTCGCCTACCTGATCGTCGTCCCGACGCTCGAGACGCGGCTCGTCGACGCCAAGATCGACCAGCTCGAGCAGAACGCCGTCACGATCGCGGACTGCATCGAGGTGACGGAGTTCCCCTGGCAGGACTGCGCCGATACGGGCTCCGCCGCCCTGAACGCACGCGTGGTCATCTACGGCCTGTTCCAGCGCGAGCCGCCCGCGCTCCAGATCCTCGCCGATTCGCGCCCGGCGTCCTCGCAGGACGTCGAGCATGACACCGTGGCGGAGCTCGCAGCGACGACGGGCAAGCCCCAGCGCGACACCGTCAGCCGGCGCGGGGACGAGTTCGCGGAGGCCGCTCTCCCGGTTACCGCCGACGGGCCGGTCGTCTTGCTCAGCAGCTCCCTGGCCGACCCGCTCTCGAGTGTTCAGGTCGTTGAGCGGCGTCTCCTTGCGGCCGGTCTGATCGGCCTGCTCGTGGCGCTCCTGCTCGGCTATGCCGGCGCCTCGCTCCATGCGCGCAGGATCCGGCGGCTCGAGCGCGCCGCCGAGCGAATCGCGAGCGGCCGTTTCGACGAGCCGGTTGTGGACGGCGGCAACGACGAGGTCGGCGAGCTCGCGGCGGCGTTCGAGCGGATGCGCCGCCGTCTGGAGAACCTCGACCGCGCCCGGCGCGAGTTCATCGCAAACGCCTCGCACGAGTTGCGGACGCCACTCTTCTCGCTCGGAGGCTTTCTCGAGCTGATGGCCGACGAGGAGCTGGACGAGCCGACCCGGCAAGAGTTCCTCGTCACCATGGGAGAGCAGGTGGCACGGCTGACGAAGCTCGCGACCGATCTGCTCGACCTCTCCCGGATGGATGCGGGCCGGATGCGGGTCGAGGCGGATCAGGTCGATCTCGGGGGAATCGCACAGGTGCTCGTGGAGGAGTTCCGGGCTGTTGCCGAGCAGCGGCGCCACGACCTGGCTCTGGTAGTCGAGGAACATCCCTTGGCGGCCGGCGACGAGGTGCGCATCCTCCAGATCGGGCGCGCGCTCGTCGGAAACGCGCTCGTGCACACCCCGACGGAGACGCGGGTTGTCGTCCGGGCATCGTCCGAGGGCGGCCGAGCGCTTCTCAGCGTCGAGGACGACGGGCCTGGGATCCCCTCGGAGCACGTCGCCCACGTCTTCGACCGCTTCTACCGAGCCGAGGGCGACGTCGCTTCGGGAAGCGGGCTCGGGCTCGCGATCGCCCGGGAGCTCGCCCTCCTGATGGGCGGTGACGTCGAGCTCGACTCGGCCCCCGGCCACACGACGGTCTCGCTTTCGCTTCCGGTCGGCTCGGCCCGCGTGTTGGAGCCGCCGACGCCGGCCTCCGTTCTCAGCTGAGCGTTTTCACGTGAAAACAGGGCGGGCGGCTACAGTGGCCGCGATGCGTCCCGCTCTGATCGCCGCCGTCGCGTTCGTCGCGGCCGTTCTCGGCGCCTCCGGCTCGCTCGCGGTCGCAAAGCTGGCGGGCTGGGTCGACGACGACGCTCCGGCGCAGACTGTCGTCCTGCCGGCTGAGACCGCTCCGGGGACGAACGTCCCGTCGAGCGCGACGCCTCTCGCAGCCAACCGGTTCGACCCCGCCGGCATCTTCGCCCGCACCTCGCCCGGGGTCGTCACGATCTACGCGATCTTCCCAGGCGGCGGCCGCTCCCAGGGCTCGGGCTTCGTCGTCTCTGCCGACGGCCACGTCCTGACGAACTCGCACGTGATCACGAATGCCGGCGAGAGCGGCGAGACCGTACGCGGCGCCGAACGCGTCTATGTCGTCTTCGCCGACGGCGACCGGCTGCCCGCCTCGATTGTCGGCTGGGATCTCTTCGACGACACCGGGCTGATCACATTCGACCCCGACGACCATGCCGTCTCGCCGATCCCACTCGGAGATTCGGCCGCGGTCGTCGTCGGCGAGCCCGTGGCGGCGATCGGAAGCCCGTTCGGGAACGAAAACTCACTGGCGGTCGGTGTCGTCTCGGCGGTCTCGCGCTCGATCCCCTCACTGACGTCGCGCTACAACGTCTCGAATGCGATCCAGATCGACGCGCCGATCAACCACGGTAACTCCGGCGGGCCCTTGCTCGACGGGCAGGGCCGCGTGATCGGGGTCAACGCCCAGATCCGCTCCGACTCGGGAAACGCAGAGGGTGTGGGCTTCGCGATTCCGATCAACTCGGCGCGGCGCTCGATGAGGCAGCTGATCGCGACCGGCCGCGTCACCTACGCCTACATCGGGATCACCACGCTGGACGTGACCCCTGCCGTCGCCCGCCGCTATGACCTGGGTGCCCAGCGAGGGGCGTTGATCGAGGAGGTCGTCTCGGACGCCCCGGCCGATCGTGCCGGGCTGAAGGGGGCAAAGCGACGCGTCGTCTTCAACGGCTCGCCCGTCAGCCTCGGCGGCGATCTGATCGTCGCGCTCGCGGGAGAGCGTGTTGTTCGAGCCGACGACATCGCTCGGATCGTGACCGAGCGGCTCCGACCGGGACAGCTCGTGAGCGTCACGGTCGTTCGGGGAGGAACCGGGGCTCGAGAGACGCTGCGCGTCCGCCTCGTCGAGCGGCCCGCGAATCCCCAGGGCTGATCCGTTTAGCCACGGCGCGGGTGCGGTACTCCCAAGAGTGAAGCTGTTAGGGGTATCAGTAGATTTCTTGAGGTTTCTGTGAGAGCAAGCCGGAGGACCGACACGTGGACGAGAAGGTGACGACGGTCGACGGAGCGGACGGCGAGAGCCGAATCGTGAGGCTGACCATCCCGGCCAAGCCCGAGTACGTCTCGATCTCGCGGCTCGCCCTGACCGGGCTCTCGCGCGTGCGACCTCTTGCGGACGACACTCTCGCCGATCTCAAGCTCGCCTTGACGGAGGCGACCTCGAACTCGGTGCGCCATGCCTACGCGAACGGCGAAGGTCGCGTCCAGATCAGCTTCGAGCTGTGCGAGGATCGCCTGATCGTCGAGGTCTCCGACGACGGCCCCGGGTTCGGCAGTCAGTCGTTCGAGAATCGGCCGCTCGAGTCGCAGGGGGGCGGCGGAAACGGTTTCCGAGAGGACGAGCTCAGTGAGGGCGGGCTCGGAATCGCGATCATTCGCTCGATCGCCGATGAGCTCGAGTTGAGTACCGGTCCGCAGGGCGGGTCGCGACTCCGTTTCACGAAGCTCCTCTAGCCTCCTGCCGTGGAGGCGCGGCGGAAGCTGATCGTCGTCTCGAATCGTGGCCCGAGCACCTATGAGCGGGACGAGTTTGGGACGCGGGCCGCACGGCGAGGCGCGGGCGGGCTCGTCACTGCCCTGAGCCCGCTCGTCTCACGACACGACGTGACCTGGATCGCGAGCGCGCTCTCGGCTGAGGATCGCGCTCTCGCAGCCGGCGGAGCATTCGAGGAGACCGCGAGCGACGGCTCTCGCTACCGGCTCCGGCTCGTCGCCCACGAGCCGGCGACGTACGAGCTCTACTACAGCGTCGTTGCGAACCCCACCCTCTGGTTCGTCCAGCACGGCCTCTGGAGCCTGAAGCAGGATCCCGGTGTCGGGCTCGAGGAAGCGTGGTCGACGGGGTACGCAGTCGTGAATCGCGCCTTCGCGAACGCGGTGTGCGCAGAGCTCGAGCGCGAGCCCGAGGCGGCCGTCCTCTTCCACGACTACCACCTCTATCTGGCGCCAGGTTACGTCCGCGAGCGGCTTCCGAACGTCGTGCTCTCGCATTTCACCCACATCCCGTGGGTCGGCCCGGACGAGTGGGACGTCCTTCCCGCGACGATCGTGCGCGAGATCCATGAGGGCCTGCTCGCGAGCGACGTCGTCGGCTTCCACACCGAGCGCTGGCGCGCCGCGTTCCAGGTGACGTGCGCGTCACTCGGGCTGGGGGCCGAGCTCGAGCGGACGCTCGTCACCGCTCATCCGATCTCGATCGACGTCGGCGAGTTCGAGGGGCTCGCCGAGAGCCCGGTCGTGCTCGAGCGGGAGCGCGAGCTCGTGGCCGGACGCTCCGAGGGCCTAATCCTCCGGGTCGACAGAACCGACCCGTCGAAGAATGTCGCCCGCGGACTGGAGGCGTTCGGGCTGCTGCTCGAGCGACGCCCGGACCTGATCGGGCGCGTGACCATGCTCGCGCTGCTCGATCCCTCTCGTCAGGCGATCCCCGAGTACGTCGTCGAGCGGGAGGCGATCGAGGCCGCCGCGGCGAGTCTCGAATCGCGCTTTCCCGGCTCGCTGCGGGTGCGGCTCGCAGACGACTTCCCCCAGTCGATCGCCGCCTACAAGCAGTTCGATGTTCTGCTCGTGAATGCGCTCATGGACGGGCTCAACCTTGTGGCGAAGGAAGCTCCGCTCGTCAACACCAGAGACGGTGTCGTTGTCTTATCGGCCAACGCCGGGGCCTACGAGGAGCTGAGCGAGTGGGTTCTGGCGGTCGATCCGCTCGATGTACAGGGCCAGTCCGAAGCGCTCGAGCGCGCCCTCGAGCTTCCTCTCGACGAGCGACTGGACTGGATCGACGGGATCCGCGGGCACGTTCGCGCTCACGATCTCACCCGGTGGATCGAAGCGCAGCTCGCGGATCTGGAGCGCGCCACTAGCATGCGTTCGTGACCGAGCTCTCGCATGTCGACGACACCGGCTCCGTGCGCATGGTGGACGTCGGTGCGAAGCCTCTTTGCCGCCGGCGCGCGACTGCGCGTGCCATCGTTCGGATGGCGTCGGAGACCGCATTACGGCTACGCACGCTGCCAAAGGGGGACGCGCTCGCGACCGCGCAGCTCGCCGGGATCATGGCCGCGAAGCGTACGAGTGAGCTGATTCCGCTCTGCCATCCACTGCCGCTGTCCGCGATCGACGTCGAGCTCTCGGTCGGCGAGACGACGGTCGAGATCACTGCCTCGGCGGAGACGATTGCGCAGACCGGTGTCGAGATGGAGGCCCTCGTCGCGGCGTCGGTCGCGGCGCTGACCGTCTACGACATGGCAAAGGCGATCGACAAGGAGATGGTCGTGGCCGAGGTCGCGCTCGTCGAGAAGTTCAAGGAACAGGTGTGAAGGCCGCCGTACTGACTATCTCCGACGGCGTTGTCGCCGGCACTCGCGAGGACACGAGCGGCGACCTGCTCGCTGTGCTCTTGGAGGCGGACGGGTACGAGGTGGCTAGGCGTACGGTCTCGGACGAGACCGACGCGATTGCGGCTGCGCTCGCAGAGCTCGCCGACGAGGCGCAGGTCGTCCTGACGACAGGGGGGACCGGGGTCGCGCCGCGCGATGTCACACCCGAGGCGACTCGATCGGTGATCGATCGCGATGCGCCCGGGATCGCGGAGGCGATTCGAGCCGACTCGATCGCGAAAACTTCCCACGCCCTGCTCTCCCGCGGTGTGGCCGGGATCCACAATCGGACGCTCATCGTCAACCTCCCCGGCTCGCCCGGCGGCTGCCGCGACGGGTTCGCCGTCCTGCGGCCTGCGCTCGCGCACGCGCTCGAGCTGCTCGCAGGCGAGCAGACCGCCCACCGCCAGACGTGACGGAGACCGCAGTCGGCCTCCCGCGCCGCTTTGCGGCGCTCGTCAAGCTCGAGCACACCGTTTTCGCGCTTCCGTTCGCCTACGTCGGGATGCTGCTGGCTCTCGACGAGGTTCCGCGCGCCGCCGACTGGCTTTGGGTGACGATTGCGATGGTCGGCGCTCGGACGCTCGCGATGGGGCTGAACCGGCTGATCGACGCCGAGGTCGATGCACGCAATCCGCGGACGGCCGCGCGCGAGCTGCCCTCGGGCGCGTTGCTTCGGTGGCAGGTGCTGGCGCTGTGCGCGCTCGCGCTCGCGGTCTTCCTCGCGGCGGTCTTCCAGCTCGATCCGCTCGTGCGCTGGCTCTGGCCCGTCCCGGTTGCGCTCTTCGTCGTCTATCCGTACCTCAAGCGCATCACCTGGCTCTGCCATCTCTGGCTCGGCGCGTCGCTCGGGCTCGCACCCGTGGGCGCGTGGGCCGCGGTGACCGGCGAGCTGCCGTGGCAGGCGTGGACGATCGGCGCCGCGGTCGCCCTCTGGGTCGCCGGCTTCGACCTCTTCTACTCGCTCTTCGATGCCGAGCACGACAGGCGGGAGGGGCTCGAGTCGTGGGCGGTGCGCTTCGGAGAACGCGGCGTCTTCACCGGGGCCCGGGCGCACCATCTCGGCACGGTCGGCTTGCTCGTTCTGGCCGGGGTCGGGCTCGACGTCAGCCTTGCCTACTGGCTCGGAGTCGGCGTCGTTGCGGCGCTCCTCGCGTACGAGCATTCGCTCGTCCGGCCCGGCGACCTGCGCCGGCTCGACGCGGCCTTCTTCACCGTCAACGGTGTGATCAGCGTCGTCTTCTTCGGCTTCGTCCTGCTGGACTCGCTGATCGGCTAGTTGCGCCGCTCGCGCCGCAGTCGGAGGTAGAGCCGGCGTGAACCCGAATCAGCGAGCGGCTGCAAGCGTCACACTCTCGAGACGATGTCGTCACACACTCGTGTCTGGATTCTCGCTAGCGTGAGCTCAGGGGGCCTCGCCGGCCCCCCTGGGGGTACGTGGGGCGGCGAGGCTCGGGGTTCCTGGCGGTGATCGGGCCTGAAGGGGCGCTCCAGTCAGTCGTCAAGGCGCGGAAGCTCGAGAAGCGCTACGGCTCCAAGCGCGCGCTGCGACCCGTCGATCTCGCGCTCGAACGGGGCGGAGTCCTCGTCGTCACGGGCGCGAACGGCTCGGGCAAGACGACGCTGCTCCGGCTCGTCGCGGGGCTCGCGGCACCCACGCGCGGGACGCTCGAGGTTCGCGCCGACCGGGCCGAGCTCGGCTACCTCGGACACGAGGGCTTCCTCTATCGCGAGCTGACGGCTGTCGAGAATCTCGACCTTTACGGTCGGCTCTACCGCGTGCCCGAGCGGCGGGAGCGGATCGGGATGCTGCTCGAGCGGTTCGGTCTTTGGGAGGCACGGGCCGAGCGCGCCGGGGCGTACTCGCGCGGGATGCTGCAGCGGCTCGCGCTTTGTCGCACGCTCCTGCACGAGCCGGCCCTCCTTGTCCTCGACGAGCCGTTCACCGCGCTCGACGCCGAGGGTGCCGGCCTGCTCGACACCCAGCTCGCGGAGCTCCGAGGCGAGCGGACGATCGTGCTCTCGACCCACGATCCCGAGCGGGTCGAGCGGCTCGCAACCGCCCGGCTGGCGCTGGCGTGAGCTATCTCGCTGACGTCGCGACGCTTGCCCGCAAGGATTTGCGGCTCGAGCTGCGGGCGCGGGACACGCTGCCGGCGATGCTCCTCTTCGTCGTCTCGACCCTCGTCGTCTTCCACTTCGCGCTGCCCGAGGGCGCGGACGAGGTCGCTGCGCAGGGTCTGCTCTGGGTCGCACTCGTCTTCACGGCCCTGCTCGGGTTGGCGCGCGCTTGGGCGCCGGAGCGCGAGAGCGGCGCGCTCGAAGGGCTCGTGCTTGCCCCCTGCGATCGGAGCGCGATCTGGCTCGGCAAGGCGGCTGCCGTCTTCGCCTTCCTCTCGGCCGTCGAGCTCGTAGCGCTGCCTGCGTTCGCCCTCTTCTTCGGCTCCGTCGACGCGGCAACGGTGGCCGGCGTCGTCCTCGCGAGCATCGGCATCTGTGCGGTCGGCACGCTGCTTGCCGCGATGGCGGCCGCGAGCAGGACCCGCGAGCTCGTGCTGCCGCTTCTCTTCCTGCCACTCGCGATCCCGCTCGTCGTCGGCGGCGTCGGGGCGAGCGTGTCGCCCGAGCCAGGCCGCTACCTGGCCTTTCTCGCCCTGTACGACGCGATCTTCTCGATACTGTGCTGGGCGTCCTTTGAGTACGTCGTCTCCGAGTAGCTCCACCTCTAAGAGCGCAGTCCCGGCGCTCGCTGCGCTTGCGGCGGCGCTCGTCGGGATCGCGATCGCCTTTGCGTTCTACGTCGCCCCCGAGGACGCCGACCAGGGGATCTCGCAGCGGATCTTCTACTTCCACGTCCCGATCGCGCTGACCGCCTACGCCTGCTTCGGCTGGGGCGCCGTCAAGGGGCTGCTCCTGCTCTGGCGCAAGGACGAGCGCTACGACCTCGAGAGCTACGTGGCGATCCACCAGGGCACGATCTTCGGCTCGCTCACGCTCCTGACCGGCTCGATCTGGGCCAAGGCGTCCGGGGGGCACTGGTGGCTCTGGAGCGAGAACCAGCTCGTTCTCTTCCTGGTGCTCTTCCTCTTCTACTCGGCCTACTTCATGCTGCGCTTCTCGATCGAGGAGGGGCCGCGGCGCGCCAACATCTCGGCGGTGTACGCGCTCTTCGGTGTCGTCCTGATCCCGGTCAGCTTCCTCGCAATCCGGCTCGCCGAGAACATCATCCACCCCACCGTGTTCACCCGCGACGGGCCGCAGATGTCCGGCGTCATGTTCCTCACCTTCTGCATCGCCTGGCTCGCGATGTCCGTGCTCGCCTACGCGCTCTACCGGCTCGAGCTGCTCGGCAAGCGGCTCGACTCGAACCTGCGCGAGCTGCGGGAGCTGCTGACGTGAGCGTCCGAGCCCAGGTCGGCCTATGAGCCAGGGCGAGTACGTCGCAGCCGCCTACGGCGTCGTCTTCGTCGCTCTCCTCGTCTACGTGGCGATCATCGCGGCGAAGCTCGCACGGCTGGAGCGAGAGACGGCGGAGCTCGCCGAGCTCGCGCGAACCCGGCATGCCGATGTCTGAGCTGCTCGTCGTCCCGGCTCTACTGGCGTATGGCGAAGCGGCGTTAGCCTACGCGGGCGAGTTGCGGGGGCCCGGGCTCGCCGGCCGGCTCGCGACGTGGGGCGTCCGGCTTGGCTGGCTCGCGCAGACCGCGCTCCTCGTCGGCCAGGCGACCTCGGCGGACGGTTTTCCGTGGGGAACCTGGGCGGGGGCGCTCAACCTCTTCGTCTGGCTCGTCGTCGGCGCCTATCTGATCTGGGGTTGCCGACCGCGTTACCGTCTGCTCGGCCTTGCCGTGATGCCCGTCGCGGCTTTCCTGCTCGCGCTCGCGTGGGCCGGCGGCGGCACCGGCCTCGAGCAGGGAGACGACTCCGGCCTCGTGCTCGCGATCCACGTCGGCCTGATGCTCGCCGGCTTCGCCAGCCTGACCCTCTCGGCCGGGATGGCAGGGCTCTACGTCTGGCAGGAACGACGGTTGAAGCGCCACGTTCGTCGCGTTCTGCGCGTCCGAGTCCCGCCGCTCGATGCGCTCGACCGGTTGGCAGCGCGAGGCGTTCTCGCTGGGCTCGGACTGCTCGCGCTCGGGATCGGCGCCGGGGCCGCGCGGTTCGAGCGAGGCGACGTGGATGCCGCGATGGTCGTGACGCTGGCGATCCTGGCGGTCTACGCAACGCTCCTCGTGCTTCGTCACGAAGGCTGGCGCGGTCGCCGCGCGGCGTTGCTCAATCTCTGCGGCTTCGCGCTCGTCGCGGTCGTCCTGCCCTTGACCCATTTCGCCCAATGACGAGGCTCATCCTCGTCGGCGTCTCGCATCATCGGGCTCCGATCGAGCTCCGTGAGCGGGTCGCGCTCGACCCCGAGCGGTCGGCGGCGCTTGCTGCGCACCTGGGCCAGGAGGCCGTCGTGCTCTCGACGTGCAACCGCACCGAGCTCTACCTCGCCCGCCCGGATGACGCGGAGGAGCTCGCGGTTGCGACGCTCACCGACCTCGCGGGCGACCGGGCCGAGGAGCTTGGCGCCGTCCTCTACCGCCTCAGCGACGAGGCCGCTGCGCTCCATCTCTTCCGCGTCGCTGCCGGGCTCGACTCGCTCGTCCCGGGCGAAGGCGAGATCCTCGGCCAAGTCCGAGGCGCCTTCGAGGCCGGCTCGACCGGGCCGTTCCTCGACCGGCTCTTCCGCCAGGCGCTGCACGCAGGCCGTCGCGTCCGGGTCGAGACGGCGATCGGCGAGAGCCCCGCCTCCGTCCCCGCCGCCGGTGCCGCGCTCGCGCAGCAGGTCTTCGAGAACCTCTCCGGCAAGCGGATCCTTCTCCTCGGGGCGGGCAAGATGAGTGAGCTGACGGCGCGCAACCTCGTCTCCCGTGGAGCGCAGATCGGGGCCGTCGCCAACCGGACGCTCGAGCACGCGCAGGTGCTTGCCGACTCGTTCGGCGCGCGCGCGCTCGGGCTGGACGAGCTCCGCGAGGAGCTCGCGATCGCGGACGTCGTCGTCGCCTCGACGAGCTCGTCCGAGCCGATCCTGCGCAAGGCCGATGTTGCCGCGGCTCTGCGCTCGCGCAAGGGTCGACCGCTGCTACTCGTCGACCTCGCCGTTCCGCGCGACCTCGATCCGGCGATCAACGACCTCGAGAGCTGCTTCCTCTACGACGTCGACGACCTCGAGGCCGTTGTCGCCGAGACGATCACCGGCCGCCGCAGTGAGGCCGCCCGCGCCGAGCAGCTCGTGGCGAGCGAAGGCGAGCGCTTCCGGCGCTGGCAGGCCTCGCTCGACGTTGTTCCGACCATCGCCTCGCTGCGCGCGCTCGTAGAGGAGATTCGCGACAGCGAGCTCGAGCGTGCCGGCTCCAGGCTCTCGGAGACCGAGCGGAAGCACGTCGAGTCGGTCACCTCCCAGATCGTCGCGAAGCTGCTCCACCTGCCCACGATCAGGATGAAGGAGGCCGCCGCGGCGGCCGATGGGGTGGTCTATGCTGACGTCGTGCGGCACCTATTCGGCCTGGGAGAGGAGGAGCGGCGGGTATGAAGACGCGGTTTCTCACCGGCCGCCCGTTGCCTCTGCAGGCGCCGACGGCGTTCGTCCGGATCAGGCCCACCACACGCGCGTGCGGCGAGTCGCGGTCATATTCGGCTTTGACGGGCACCCGGCGGCGCTGTGCTCATCCGCGTCGGCTCACGCGGCAGTAGGCTCGCGCTCACCCAGGCGGAGCGCGCGGCCGAGGCGCTGCGCGGACCTGGGATTGAGATCGCGCTCGTTCCGATCACGACGGCCGGCGACCGCGACCGGACGAAGCCGTTCGGGCAGATCGGCGAGCGCGGCGTCTTCGTCAAGGAGCTCGAGGAGGCGCTGCTCGCCGGGAGGATCGACGTCGCGGTGCACTCGGCGAAGGACATGACCTCGACGGACACCGAGGGGCTCGCCGTCGGCGCCTATCCGCCGCGGGAGGATCCGCGTGATGCGCTGTGCGGCGCCTCTGAGCTTCGGCCCAGGATGCGGATCGGGACGGCTTCGGTGCGCCGACGGGCGCAGCTCCTCTCGCTCGAGCCCACCCTCTCGATCGAGCCGCTGCGCGGCAACATCGACACGCGCCTGCGCAAGCGGGTCGAGCGCGGCCTCGACGCGGTCATGCTGGCGGCGTGCGGGCTCGATCGGCTCGGGCTCGGGCGGGAGATCGGCCGTCGCTTCGAGGTCGAGCAGCTCGTGCCGGAGGCCGGTCAGGGAGCGCTCGCGCTGCAGGTGCGGGCCGGCGAGGAGCAGCTCGTGGCGCGTGCGGACGACCCGGAGACGCGGCGGCGTGTCGAGGCCGAGCGGCGTTGCGTGGCGCTCGTCGGCGGCGGCTGTCTCGCGCCGGTCGCAGCCCATCACGACGGAGCGACGCTTACCGCCCTCGTGGCCGATGAGGACGGCGCCTGGATCGAGCGCCGAAGCGGCACCGACGCCGAGGCGGTGGCCGCCGAGCTGCTCGCTACCGTGCGGTGAGGGTTCTCGTCACCCGCCCCCTCGGCCATGAGGCCGAGCTCGTCAGCCGGCTCGAGGCGCTGGGCCACGAGGCGATCGTCTGCCCGCTCGTCGCGATCGAGCCGCTGGGTGACGAGCCCGTCGACGTCTCCGGCTACGACTGGGTCGTCGTGACGAGCGCCAACGGGGCCCGCGAGCTTCGTCGGAGGATGCGTGGAACGCCGTCACGCGTAGCCGCGATCGGAGCGGCGACGGCAGCTGCGTTCGGCGGCGCCGATCTTGTTCCCGCGGTCTCGACCCAGGAAGGGCTGCTCGCGGAGCTACCACGTCCGGCCGGCCGCGTCCTCTTTGCCGGCGCGGAGGGCGCGCGCCGGCTCCTCGCCGACGAGCTCGGCGCGGACGTCTTTCCGCTCTACCGCACCCACGAGCTCGTGCCGGACGATATCCCTGAGGCTGACGTCGTCGTCCTGGCCTCCGCGTCGGCGGCGCGCGCCTTCGGCCGGGTCGGCGCCGCGATCCCGGCCGTCTCGATCGGCCCGGAGACGACGACCGCAGCTCGCTCAGCCGGGGTTGAGATCGTTGCGGAGGCGGCAACGCACGACCTCGCCGGTCTCGTCGCGGCGATCGTCTCGGCGGCAGGTTAACCTCACCCCGTGTTCGTTACGTTCCTGAGCGACTTCGGGCTCCAGGACGATTTCGTCGGCACCTGTCACGGCGTGATCAAGCGGCTTGCACCCGAGACGGAGATCATCGACATCACCCACGGGATCCCGCGGCTGCAGATCCTCCAGGGGGCGCTCGTGCTCGCGAACACGGTCCCGTACATGCCGGTCGGAGTCCATCTCGCGGTTGTCGATCCAGGCGTCGGCAGCCAGCGCCGGGCGCTGGCGCTCCGCGACGAGGAAGGACGGCTCTACGTCGGCCCGGACAACGGCCTGCTGATGCCGGCCGCCGAGCGCGCCGGGATCGCTGCGGCCCACGAGCTGGTCAACCCGGAGTACGCGCTCGACTCGATCTCGCGCACGTTTCACGGGCGAGACCTCTTCGCGCCGGCAGCTGCGCATCTCTCTCGCGGCGTGCCGCTCGAGGAGCTGGGCCCGCCCCTCGCGGCTGACGCCCTCGTTCGCCTCGACCTGCCCGAGCCGGACGTCGGTCAGACGCGCGTCGGCGCGACGGTGCTGTACGTCGACAGCTTCGGAAACATCGCCCTGAACCTGACCCGCGAGCACGCGACCGGAGTCGGGATCGTCCCTGGGACACAGATCGAGCTCGAGCTCGGCGGCGAGCGCGTCTACGCCGTCGCCGCGCGGACGTTCGCGGATGCCAGGCCCGGCGACATCATCCTCTACGAGGACAGCTACCGGAACATGTCGGTTGCGATCAGCGGGGGCAGCGCGGCCGAGATGCTGCACGCCCGGGCCGGCCAGTCGCTGCGGATCAACGTCACCCAACCGTAGGAAGTTGCGGACCGCGCGCTCGTCTGTCAGGCTCCGGTCCACAAGGGCGTTCGCGGCACGGTATCACCGGCCCGGACGTCCTTCTTTCTGCAGCTCTCTCTAGATCTAAACGGGTTGCTCGGCCTTTTCGAGCAACCCGTTTAGATCCAGTCGAAGGTCTCCTGCAGGATGGGCACGAGGAAGTAGAGGAGGAACGCCGCCGAGGCGATCCACATGAACGGGTGGATGTCCCGGAGCCGACCTTGCGCCGTTCTCACGGTCACGTAGGCGAGGAAGCCGATCCCGATCCCGTCCGTGATCGAGAAGGTGAAGGGCATGATCATGATCGTCAGCGCCGCGGCGAGGCCGATCCCGAGATCGCTGAAGTCGATGCCCGCGAGCTTGCGGCGACGGTCGGGATCAATTCCACGCTCCTCGTCCTCGGCCCGCTCCTCCATCTCGGTCAGCGCGGACATCATCAGGAAGCCGACGATGATCAGCGCGGGCGCGGTCGCCTGCGGCGGCACCATCCCGATGATCGGCGCGAAGAACATGAAGGGGAAGAAGAGCGCGCCGCAGACGACGGCGACCCAGCCCGTCCTCCCGCCCACGCCCACGCCCGAGGCCGATTCGATGTAGGTCGTCGCCGACGAGGTCGAGGCCGCGCCGCCTGCGACTGCCGCGAGCGAGTCGACGAGCAGCGGCTTGCGGATCTCCGGCAGCTTGCCGTCTGCGTCGAGGTAGCCGGCGGGCTTGCCAACGCCGACGAGCGTGCCCATCGTGTCGAAGAAGTCGGCGAGGAAGAGCGAGAACGCCCAGACCACCGCCGAGATGAACGCGAGCTCGGTGAACGCGTCGAAGTTGAAGTTGCCGAGGAGCGCGAGGTCGGGCGTCTCGTAGACGTCTCCCGGCCAGCTCGCTCCCGCCACGAAGCCGGCGTCATTGCCCGCAGCCTCGTTGATCACCGTCGCGAGTATCGTGGTCAGGACGATTCCGATCAGGAGGTCGCCTCGAACGCCACGCGCCCGCAGGGCGATCGTGACGATCAGCCCGAAGAACGTGACGAGGAGCGGCCACGTCGTCAGCGGGGCGAGGTCGACGACGGTGCCGGCGCCGCGAACGACGATGCCCGAGTTGACGAGGCCGATGAACGCGATGAAGAGGCCGATTCCGATCGCGATGGCCTTCTTCAGGTCGAGCGGGATCGCGTCCATGATCTTCTCGCGCGTCCCCGTCAGGACGAGGATCGTGACCGCGATCCCCTCGACGACGACGAGCCCCATCGCCGCCGGGAACGAGAGTCCCTCGCTTGCGACGAGGCTGAACGCGACGACGGCGTTCAGCCCGAGCCCAGGCGCGATCGCGTAGGCCCGGTTCGTGTAGAGGCCCATCAGGATCGTCATCACGCCGGCGACGAGGCACGTCGCAGCGAGCACCTGGTTGAACGGCAGCCCGATCGCCTCGAGGTCCTCGATTCCCGCGAAGCTGAGGATCTGCGGGTTCACGAAGATGATGTACGACATGACGATGAACGTCGTCACGCCGGCCATCGTGTCGCGGCCGATCGTGGTGCCGTTCGCCGCGAACTTGAAGCGGCGCTCGAGCAGGCCGGAACCTTCCGGCTCGAATCGTGCGGCGGTCTCTGACATCGCCTGTCTCCTTGACTCGAATGGCCCCGTCAGGGAGACAATGAGCTGGACATCGGACGGAAAAGTCCGGCTAGACTTGCCCGGCTCGTGGCGAGGTAGCTCAGTTGGTAGAGCACACGGCTGAAAACCGTGGTGTCGCCGGTTCAAGTCCGGCTCTCGCCACTTCCACATCCCTCCCGTGATCCCGGCTCACATCAGCAAGCAGGTGGCGATCATCGGGGCAGCGCTCGATCTCGGCTCCGGCCGGCGGGGCGTCGACATGGGGCCATCCGCGATCCGCTACGCCGGGATCGAGGAGCGCCTCACCGGGCTCGGCTACACCTGTGTCGACTGGGGCAACGTCGAGACGGCTGTGCTCGAGGCGACGGCTGTGGACGACGAGCGGGCGCGCTACCTCCCCGAGATCAAGGCGGCGTGCGTTCATGTGGCCCGGCTCGTCGAGCTGGCGCTCGAGCAGGGCCAGCTCCCGCTCGTGCTCGGCGGCGACCACTCGATTGCGCTCGGGACGCTCGGCGGCCTTGCTCGAGCGCGCGGCACGACCGGCGGGGTGCTCTGGATCGACGCGCACGGTGACCTGAATACGCCCGCGAGCTCGCCGAGCGGCAACGTGCACGGGATGCCGCTGGCCGCCGCGCTCGGGATGGCCGGCGAGCTGTTCGAGAGCAACGGCTGGACGATCCCCGCGGTGACGCCCGACCGGGTGGCTCTCGTCGGGGTGCGCTCGCTCGACGACGGCGAGCGGCGGCGGATCAGAGATCTCGGGGTCAGGATCTACACGATGAGCGACGTCGACCGGATCGGGATCGAGCGTGCGATCCGGGAGTCGCTCGCGCACATCGCGGGGCCGGGCTTCGTGCATGTCTCGCTCGACATGGACGCGCTCGATCCGGAGGTCGCTCCCGGTGTCGGGACGCCGGTGCGCGGCGGTCTCTCCTACCGCGAAGCGCACCTCGCGCTCGAGCTCGTGGCCGAGTCGGG